>JAGGIK010000023.1 GCA_024103515.1 Snodgrassella sp.
ATGTTGTTGTTTGCATCACGGTGAATCAGGGATGTGAGCTGATTGGCTTCGTTGTAGGTGTAATGGCTGCTTGTGCCGTTGGCTCTGACAATTTGGGTACGATTGCCATTGGCATCATAGTTAAAGCTGGTGACGCTACCATCAACTGCGGTGATGCTTTCGATGCGATTCAGGGCATCATAGCGATACTGTATGCCTGAACTGTTATTGATACGCTGGCTGGTTTTGTTGCCATTAGCATCCCATGTATAGGCAAGTTGACCTGTTGGGGTTGTCAATTCCAGCGTATTACCTAATAGATCGGGCTTATACAGTAAATCTCCACTGCTGCTATCTGTTACTTTGGTGGTATAGCCATGTTGGTCGTATTCATAGCGAATAGTTCGACCATCAGCGTAATTTGCTTTTTCCAGCTGATTGCTGTTGTTGTACTGGTAAGTACTGGTTTTACTGTTAAAATCAGTATGTTTTTCCAGCTGACCCAGTTGGTTATAAGACCAATTTTCTTTCTGACCTAATGGTAAGATCCGCTGTGAACGCTGCCCAATCTTGTTATAGTCAAATCTGGTTACATGGTTATTGGCATCGGTTTGCAAGATTAGGCTGCCGCGGCTGTCATAACCATAGTTGGTCTTGTGGTTTAGCGCATCGGTAACCTGATAAAGCTGACCTACTGCATCATAGCTAAACTGGGTTTTGGCATTTTCAGCATCTGTAATCGCTGTATTTCGGCCAGCTGCATCATAGGCATATTTGATGGTGCTGCCATTAGGTAAAATGGTCTGAATACGCTGGTTGTTGCCATTGTAAATATGCTCAGTGACATAACCTAAAGCATCAATTGAATGTTCGAGATTACCTACTGCGTCATATTGACTTTTGACTGTATTGCCTAATGCATCTTTTTGCTCTACCAGACGACCTATGGCATCGTATACTGAGGTGGTACTGTTACCTCTGGCATCGGTTGTTTTAACTGCTTGGCCGTTGGCATCGTACTCGGTTTTGGTAATGTTACCTAATGCATCTTTGACTTCTGTTGGCAGATTCCGTGCATCGTAAGTGGTTTCGGTGCAGACTCCTACTATGCAGGATTTCAGTTCGTTACCGTTACCGTCAAACTCAGTCAGTTCTTTGCGTCCATCAGGGTAGGTTATTTCAACCTGGGTGCCGTTGCCATTGTATTTATATTCCGTAACTCGGTTTTTCGGGTCTGTGGATTTAATGAGTTGATCAAGTTTGTTGTATTCAAATTTGGTGATTCCTCCGTTTTCATCAGTCTGGGTAAGTACGTTGCCTTTATCATCATAGGTTTTACGGGTGATCACTTCGGTCGCTTTGCCATCCATGACTACTCGCCGTTTAACCGCTGTCTGATTGCCTTTGGCGTCATACTCATATTCGATTTTGTTGCCAGCAGCATCGGTTTGCGATGATATTAAGCGTTTGCCACCAATATCTATATAGTTATAGCTTGTGGTGTTGCCTAAAGGATCGCTGATAGCGGCTAAATCGCCTTTATTTGTATAGCCAATACGGGTGGCTTGTCCCATTGCGTTGATAATCGCCGTTAATGCGCCTGTGCCTTTCTCGTAGGTATTTTTGGTTTCTCTGCCTAGTTCATCCTTGCTAACGGTTGGCTTACCATCTTCGTTATAGGTAGTTTCAGTAGAGAATCCTAGCGCATTGGTTTCTTTGGTTATTTCACCATAGCGGTTGTATTCCCGTGTGGTTGTGTTACCCAAGGCGTCTGTTACTGTGAGTTCATTACCATGCTGGTCATAGGTGTACTTGGTGATGTTACCCAAGGCATCTTTTTCTTCGATGATATTGCCTGTGTCATCATAGATATACACAGTCTTATTCCCGTTACGGTCTGTGACGGAATCGGTTTTATTGTCTATATCATGATCCAGTTTAACTTTAAAGCCGTCTCCATCTGTTTGACTAATTAGATGACCTTTGTCGTCAAACTCTGCCTTAAAGACTCGCTTGCCATCAGGTGCTGTGATCTCGTCCAGTTGATGACGTTGCGATGGTGCTTGATGGTAGGTAAATTTGGTATCATTTCCTTTTGTGTCTGTACTCACGGCCAGATTGCCATCGCTATCATAGGCATAATGCAGTACGCGGTTATCAGGGCTATCGACCTGTGTGATGCGTCCTAATGAGTCTCTGGTGAAGATCAGGCTGGCACCATTTGAGTGGGTTACGCCATTTTTGCTATAACTCAAGGTGTTACCAAAGCGGTCTTTAATCTTTTGTATACCAAAGGCTTTATCCAGATAATAAACTGTGCCATCTCGGGTGGTCAGTTTGAAAGACTGTGGATTGGCTTTATCTAAGCTTGAGTAATCAAATAGTTCGCCACCATGAACACGCAAATCGCCCACATCTAAGGCTTCTAGTGTTGAAGTGGTGCCTGACATTGGCTCAAATTTAATCTGGAAGAAGCGACCACTCAGCTGATCCATCCAGGTATTGCAGTCTGGAGTAACGCCTATTTTGAAGCGCTCCATTTTGCCATCAGGTAGGCGTATGGTTGCCACTCGGGAACCAACAGGACGGGGACAGAATTTTTTGTCTAAGCCTGTATTAGTTCCTGTTTGAACTAAATCCCAATCACGACCCGGTATACCATTGGTCTGGACTTTGACATCCTGATAATCTACGCTCCAGCCGTGTCCAAAATCCAGTTTTTCATGTTGACGGCGGGTATCATAGGTTCGGGTTAGGCGTAAGGGTAAGTTGCCCATATCAATATCGAGATCCAAAAAGCTTAAGGAGAATTGTCCGACTTTTTGTTCGCCTGAAATTATTACGCTGATTTTGGCACTGGATTGGTTGCCACCATTATCTGTTGCAACCAGTAACAGATCATACAAACCATTTGCCATGGTCTGGGGATTCATGGCGCCTAATTTGGCGTTCACTACAGAGCTTGTTCCTCTGGCAATGGATGTCCAGTTGTTTTCTGATGCTGGTGAAATATACAGCTGATACTCTGCTATATTGGCATCTGAGGCTGTACCAACTATATCGGTAATGGTGGTCACTTCTGCCACTCCGATGTTACTGGAGCTGGCAGGAGCGGAAATTTCCACTACAGGCGGAGTGTTATCAGCTACGTCTTTAACTATGAAAGTGGCTTCTTTGGTTAGCGTATTTCCTTTAGCATCTTCTACTGTTGCCAGTAGGGTATGCAAACCAATCTCGGTACTGCTCACGGTTGCGGTTTGCCCGCTTACGGCTACAGTCTTACCATCTAAGGTCAAGGATTTGACCGTATAAGGTTTTTTGCCTCCCTCTAAAACGATATTGACAGAAACATTTTCACCAGGAGCCACTATATGCGGATCGGCAGACATATCTATGCTGAATGTGCCGGTACCGATGGCGGTTGGTTTATTTACATTCAGTTTATATTGTTGCTGATAGTAGGATCTGCCGTCTTCGACCTGTATAACAATTTCGTGGCTACCCAAAACAGGTTTATTCCAGCCTAAAATACCATCGCTACCAAAAGCCATCCCGGTAGGACCTTTTACCAGTGTGTAGGTTAGCTTGTCATCATCAGGATCAATGGCAACAACTGGGTAGCTGTAAGGCTGTTTTTCTGTCCATTGGGTAATGGGTACGCTGGTGATTTTAGGAGGCTGGTTATTGACTATATCCTTCACCACCTGCAACTGGTAGCTTTGATAAGTCGTGTTGGTTCCATCACTGACTTCCAGTTTGACACTGTGTTCCCCTAAAACAGGTGTGTCCCATACCAGTAAACCATTGGCATCCAGTGTTGCGCCTGTTGGTCCTTCTACTAATTTGTAGCTTAGGACGTCCTTTTCAGGATCGGTTGCCTGTAGCTGATAGGTATACTTTTCTCCTACCAAAGTACGTGATTTAGGTATGCTGGTAATACTGGGTGGTAAATTACCTTGAGGGGTGGCAGTCACATTGATCGTAAAGCTTTGTGTGACTTGGTGGTGTCCATCACTCACTACGAGTTTTACTGGATGTGAACCCTGTACTGGTTTATCCCACACAAATAGCCCGCTGGAATCGATACTGGCCCCCTTAGGTCCTTCTTCCATGCCATAGCTCAGCAAGTCTCCATCAGGATCAGTTGCCACAAGCTGATAGCTGAAGGAATTACCGCTCACTGCGTCTTTGGCTGGATCGCTTACAATCTGCGGTGGCATATTGATAACAGCCGCATCGGTAATGACCAGGGTATAGCTTTGCTCCATCTGCGCTTGCCCATCGCTGACCGCCAGTTTCACAATATGTTCGCCAAGACTAGGCTTAGCCCAAGTAAACAAACCATTGGCATCGAGGCTAGCCCCTTTTGGTCCTTCAACCAAGGTATAGGTTAAGTGATCGCCATCAGGATCGGTTGCCACCATCTGATACTGATAAGCTTCGTTGACCACACCTAATGTGGTTGGTGTACTGGTGATGCTTGGTGGATTATTTAGTATCGGTGTATCAGCATCCACAATGTGCAAGGTGTAATGCTGTTCTACCCAAGCCAAGCCATCATTGACTCTCAGTTTGATCTGATGTTCACCAAGCACTGGTTTAGCCCAACTAAATAAACCATTGGCGTCTACACTTGAACCTTTTGGTCCTTCAGTCAGACTGAATTTTAATGCATCACCATCTTCATCTTTAGCAATGAGCTGGTAGCTATAAGCTGCGCCCAGATTACTGATGGTATTGGGAATGCTGGTGATTTGTGGCGCATGATTGGCATCCTCGCCCACACGTAAGGTAAACTCTTGTTTGGCTATCCCTCCGCGCCGATCACTGACTTGTACTACAACCTTGTAGGAACCAGCTTCTGTTCTATTCCAGAATAAAGCCCCTGTGCCAGCATTGATTTCCATATGGTCTGGCGCATCCAGCAATGACCACTCCAGATAATCGCCATCAGCATCGGTTGCCGTTAGGTTATACTGATATTTTGCATTAATAGGGCTATAAGTAACCGGTGAACTGGTGATGACAGGGATATGGTTAGCTTCAGCACTTACTTTAACCTGATAGGTTTGCTTAACTTTATTATTATCTGCATCAGTCACTTCCACTGTTACCGACTCGGTACCTTCTGTGGCTGGCGTCCAAGTAATCACACCGGTTTTTGCATCAATGCTCATGCCGCTAGGCGCTTTCAACAACGCATAAGTCAGTGCATCGCCATCTACATCAAAAGCTTTAGCTTGGTATTGATATGGAGTATTGACGGTTGCATTGATCACTGGGGTACTCACAAACTCAGGTTTGCTGGTTACCACCAGCACAAGACTTTGTTTATCTTTGGCGCCATGTGGATCTGATACGACAACCGTAACAGGATAGCGTCCAGGTAAAGGTTTAGACCAGTAAATTCTTCCTCCAGCAGTAATACCCATACCCGATGCTTGGCTTTGCAAACTATAGGTGATGGCTTCCCCTTCAGGATCCGTTACCGCGATTTGATGGGAAAAATAAGTCCCAGCAGGAATTCGATGAGGAATTTGATTAGTAATTTTTGGCGGTAAATTTCCATCCACAACCGTAATATGATAAGGTTGTGTTACCTTATGACCAGCGGTATCCTCTACCTCGATATTGACACTGTAAACGCCTATATTTTTAGGTGCCCACTTAATTTCACCTGTATTTTCATCAATGGTCATTGAAGTAGGTGCTTCCAGCAAACGGTATTTGAGTACATCACCATCTGCATCTTCAACCACAGGTTGGTAACTATAAGGCGCCCTAATATCCCCACCCAATTTAGGTTTAGTAGTAAAGTAAGGAGGGCGATTCAGTTCCTTATCAGGATCTAAGTGTTCTGGAACAACGGAAATCACTTTACCTGACGAACAAATTTCAACACCTTCTGCATCAACAGGATGAATCGTATAAAAATAACTTTGTTCATTGCTTACTGTGTCATCCAGCCAAGTTGAATAATTAGACTTGGTTTCACCTAGAAGTACATAAGGTCCGTCGTAGGCGGTTGAGCGATAGACACGGTATTTTTCTACCCCGATATCATCCCATGTAAGCTGAACTTTGCCTGGTTTAGGGCGCGCTTCAAGGTTGGTGATACAAGATGTTTGTGGTGATATTTTATTAGCGCCAAACGCATCGACATACACATAGCCACCATGTCCACCATGAGCGCAATCAGCACCTATCACACGTACTTCAAGTTCATGCCCAATTTTGGTATCAGGTACCTCCATATCCACATCAATAAATGGGGTTGAGCGCCATGTACTCCAGTCATAAATGGTAGTATAAAATTGTCTTTCTGGTTGATTCGAGTAGGCAAAATCTTCATACAGAATTTCATCTGTTGTTAAATCTTTTAACTGCACATGGAAGAAGGGTTGTGCATTAGAGCTATGTCCTGGATCTTCCAGCACAGCTGCATAAGTAAATCTAACATGCAACTTATTATCAGACGGGTCACGATCTTCTTCAGTAATACTCGCTTTTTGGCTGATATGGTTAAGATGAAACCCACTATATTCATCGTTGATCTTAGCTGTATAGTTTCCTTGTCGCGGTAAAGTTAAATGCGGTGCTCTCGGATCAGATGCCGCACCTACAATACTTAAAATTTTCTTTCCGCCGCCAGATATATTAATATCTTTATGGGTAAATGGAGGAGAGCCTCTTAATCCGTAATTGGAGCCAAACCCTTCTGTCCAGTGGCTAAAGTCACCATTCTCAAAGTCACCATTTAAATAAATGGCATTAGCCGTAGGTGCAATTGATGACATGGTTATAGTGGCTACTAAGAAGGAGCAAACTCCTTTTTTAAATCTATCCCTCATCATCCGACGTTTTGTTTGTTTCAGCTTTGGAGGCTGATAGGTATTTGTATATTTTCGTTTCATGATTCTCGCTTTTATTTTCCTGTTTATTACTTATCAACTGTGATCTTCACGCCAGGCCAATCAATAACAGGGCCACAGCAGTTAGTCTGGTTAATTTTGTAAAGGTCGTTATAACCAACCCCATAAAGGTTGCCATCATCACTTCGATAAAACAGATGCTCTTTGCCGCCACCAATAGCCACTACTTTGCCATGTGTATTAGCACGTAGCGTTGCTTTATCGCCGTAAATCATCGGAAATGCACTGCCACCTGTTTGTCCCCATGTATAGATTTCTCCATCGTGAGTTAAGGCAAAAGAACCCACATAACGAGCAAATAATTGTTTGACGTTTTTCATGATGACCACAGGTTCAGGAGATGAGATATTTGTTTTGCGCTCTCCAATACCCAAAGAGGCATGTAATCCCCAACCGATTACCGTTCCATCATCCAATAACGCTTCACCCCAACCATTACCTCCGGCGATATACACGATTTGTTTGGCGTAAGGCTCTAGATTAGGTACACGTGTGGGCGTACGAACAATGCTCTGCACACCATACTTTGATCCCTGAAAACCTAAACCGCTGGCTTCGTTGTCTCCCCATGCCCAAACATGTCCTTCTTCCGTTACAGCAAAAGCACCTTCATAGGCGCCACCAATCAAACGGGCTTTTTCACCATTTAGATTGACTGCCACCGGTTTTTGACTGTTTTTGCGTTCTCCATTACCTAACTGACCATACAAATTATGTCCAAATGTCCATACTTGTCCTTTATTATCTAGCGCTACCGAGAAGTATTCTCCAATTCCAACTTGGGTAATGTCACTAAGGACTTTGCATGGTGTGGCAACATAAATACTGGTAGTAGGTTTACAACCTGTTTCACCATAACCACTTTGTCCCCAGCCATAAAGATCGCCATCCCGCGACAATGCTAAAAGGTGGTAAGCTCCTCCTGTAACCAGCTTAATGTCTTTCAGGCCTTTTACTTTTTCTGGAATAGCATGACTCTTCCAAGAACGTGATCCATTACCCTGTTGCCCTGAATTTCGAAACCCCCACATCCACACTTCACCTACATCATTAACCAAGGTGCCAGTAGTGATCAACGTGTTTTGTGAAATACCGATACCACCACCATAAGGATCAAAAATTTTCTTAGCATAGAACTGAAAAACCTCTGGATAATCTTTTAAACTCATGCCATCAGTCTGCAAAAGTCCATTCTTCAAATTTTTATCGCCTAAAACCGCAGTCACTTCCACTGCTTCACCTGCATAGAGACGATCCAAGGGAAGGGACAAAGCCATAGAAGGGTCATCAGGGTTATTAGACGTGAGGTCTGAACGATTTTGTAAGTTTCCTTTAGCTGCTCGATGGATCAGATCGCCTTTAAAATAACCAGGTTCACCTACCTCCCAACGGTCAGGAGCAATATAGCCTTGCGGTACATCAAGGCTTAGTAATTCACCATGTTCATTAAAAAATGTATTGTTTTGCGCATCAATATCCAAATCAATCAGACCGGTAAGACGCAAATTGTTGAATGTTGTTTTCCCCGTATTTTTTATTTGCCAGCGCCAAATGGATTCACCATGAGCGCCTTTGCTTTGACTAAAAGTTGAGCTCAAGTTAGAAGGAAGATTAATTTTTTCCTGATTCAGGCGACGATCCTCGTATGAGGTTGTCCCGTCGTTGATGAATAGACTTAACCTATCCACTGTAAAACTCTCTGCAAATGCCAATGGACTGGCAAGCGTTGACGCTATGCATACACTCAACAGCGTTTTTTTGAAGCATATTTGTACGTTTTTATACTTCATTTTGACTCCTTGTGTTACCGCTAATGTAAAAATGCACCAGAAAATATAAAAGGCTTACAAGAAGACCATAAATCACTGTAATACACCGCCATCTTTCAATGCCCAGATAACTAATCCAGACTATATCGATGCACAATGGTTTATATTGGAAATAGATATTGCTCACTTAATTGTGAAATGAAATATCTCAGCAATAAGTAACCAAATTTATTAATTAAAATCGATAAAATCTCATTAAATCACACTAATTGATCGGACATTGCATATAGAACAGCACATAAAAAATAAGCCTTGGTTATTTACCGATCCAATAAAAAAACCGCCAATTAGCTGACGGGTAAAGTTATTCATATCAATAGAGTCATTAATATTACAAACCCAATGTATTATTAATTCTATATCATATTTTCCTTTCTTTTAGATACAAAAAAACCGCCAATTAACTGGCGGGTAAAATTATTTATATCAATAAAGTCATTAAAATGATAAATTCAATGTATTAAAGTAATTCTGTCCTATTTTGCCTTTCTTATGGGTAGCACAAAGCTGCCAACATAAAAAAAGGCAAATAACTGGTGCTTTTGAAGGGAAGCATACCTATACTGTTATTATTAGTTTAATATACTAAATAGGTCTGTCAAGCTGCATTTTTAAAATATTTGCCAAAATCTTGGTGTTGCTGCATGTATCGCCAGAAAATCATCAATGCGCGTTCCACAATCTTGATATCAACTGGTATTGTTTTGTCTCGTGCTTGTTGTTTTGTGTGTGGCTGTCCGACTTGATTTTTTGAATATGGCCTGATATAAGCATATTCCACACACAGGATAGTAAAAGTTTTCTGACTATTTTAGGCTAGATCTACTAGTACATCTTGTGCTATCTCCTATATTTTTTGGCTTAAAGTGCAAAATAAATGTTTTAGCATAAATTATGGTGCCTTCAATATAAAAATGCTAAAGCAAAAGTTCACTTTTTTATTTTAAACATAAATTCCCTTTTTTTAGCAGAAATATCCTAGATGCAAGATATACTCAGTATTAGTCAACTTCTATGTTTAACTTAATTTAAAAAGTCAGCATTATGCAATGGATAGCTTACAGTAATCGCGCGGGTAACTCGCACAAGTCCTAGAGCTTAATGTCATATTTCAGAGTGTCGTACATATTGACTACATCATCAATAGTTACTCCAATTAGCGGAGCGATTATGGCAAATAATTAAGTCACACTAATTTGAATCATTGTCAATCAAAACACAATTATTGCATGTACGTTTTTAGCAGTAATATGCTATATTAAAACTGTTTACCATAACAATGGCGAGTAAACTTAATCTATAATTTATATTAACAACATTTTATCATGGGAATGAGATGAAAGAATCGTATACATTTTATGCGTTAGATTACAGACGCTATGTTCTGATGTTCCTCGGTGTCGTATTTAGTTTTAAGCTGATATTACGGAATGTCATATCTAGAGATTCTTTTATTTTATTGTTTGAAAGTTGTTCAGAGAAGCATATCACTTTAGTTATTTTATTTGTTTTTATAACTTTAGTTATTTTATTTGTTTTTATAATTTTTATAGCGAACAAACTAGCCTTTTCATATGCAGAGGAAAAATGGACAATAAGCTTTGATAGCAAAGAAATTGAAATTAGTTCAAATAGACGTATGAAAAAAACCTTTCTTATATCTCAATTGAGAGGGTTTATATTTTCTCGATCTAAGCAGTCTAAATGGACAAATAAAACAGTTAAAAACATTAGAATGAGTTTTAGGTTTAAGAAAAAATGGTTGCCACCTCAATATATGATTACTGCAAATGAATTTATTTTTTCAAAATCTTTCAGAAAAGATAGCTATAATATTCTTAGTCAGTTTTTAGATAGTTTTTATAAACAGATTTTAGAAACTCAATTTCAGAAAAAAATTGAATTCAAAACCTTTCGTTTTTATCGTGATGATTAAATTTTTTCTATTTAACATTTTATTTATTAAAATTAAACCTCAGCAGCTCACTACGATTAATATACATAAATTAACTACTGAGGTTCCAAAATTACGCTGAGCATTAATTAAACCAAATAATTTTTTATGCTAAGGTTTAGCTTATAAAAATTAGTGCAGCAATTTGATTTTACAGTATTGTGATGGGGCCACTGTTATAAAACTCCCAAACAACCAACTTAATACTGCAATGATGATTGTTGTTCCTACTTTCCCCAAATATCCAAAACCTGCTGACCCTAGTGCAATACCAATTATGCCCCAGAAGATAAGGTCATCCATACCATTGCCACAAGGCTGATAATTTATCCAAAAATCCATAATTGCTATGAATATTTGGAGTAAATTAATAATTATAAGATATATTAGTGCGAATTCTGCAAAGGCACCAATTACACCTATGATTGCTAAAATCCAACCTAATGTCCCAATATCTATGCGTCCGCCATTTCGGCCTCCACTGATTTTATAAGATCCAGAGCCTGTTTCGGGGTCTATTATTATATAACCACTTCCAGTATATGCAGAGATTTTAAGAGGGTGGGCGTGAACAATCACTTCCTTTCCTGTTGATAATGCCGCATTAATCTCTGCCAGTGCTAAAGCATTTATACTAATTTTTGATAATACTTCTGTTTTATTATCTTGAGAAATAACATAAATTTTTTGCCCTTGAGCTAGCGCTAATGCAATAGCTCTTGCACTAGAAAAACCTGTACCATCTTTATCCTTAAATATTTGTTCTGGAATAGCGTGCTCAAGTGCAGAACTCATCAAACCTATCTGTATCATTAGTTGTTTTTCGTTATGAGAATCTCCATTTGCATCACTAACTATTTGAGCAGTACGTATGTTCATGTACGCACCATTAGATTCTATTCCACGATTAATTCCAAAAAATGTTTTTTGCTTTGGTTCATATCCAAAAGTTCCTGCCATTGGTAATGGCATGTGCATAATTTTACTTTGTAAACTTATCATTTTACTTTGTGCAATGTATTGAGCATAATAACTTTGTATTCCTGCAACAAAAATATTACCTATTAGCCTTTCACGTGAAAGCATATTAGTTTGTGTTTTTTGAGCCTCACTAAGCATATTTTTTGTTTTTTCAATACTTAAAATAACTCTAGAAATAGTTTTCCTAGATATATTACTTCCTATTATGCCTAATGCCAGATAGCTTCCTACAACTACACTATCTTTCTTATTCATGTAACTCCGTGTAGGTGTATGAAAATGGTATCCCACGTCCACATCATCCCCTAATACTGACGACTTACTGGTTAGTAGTATTTCTTCATCACGTTTGATTTCTGGAATCATATGTATACTAGAAGGCAAAAAATTAGGTAGCTGATCGGTAGTTTTAATATTTGTTGGTACTAGCGCAGTTAATGCATCTTCATCAGCTTTACTAGCAGGTTTAAAGCTAATGGTTATATTTCGTTGATTGAGCTGATATAAAGGATAAATCTGCTGTTGAATATATTCTCCTAGATGGCGGTCATATCCTAAACCTAATGTCACCTGTGTTTGTAAATTACTAGTTAGCTGTATATATGATACGCCACGCACAATAGATATGTAAGGTAGACTTCCAGGTAGCATATTAAATTGTTGTGTAATTATTTTACGCTGACCAATTAAGTCGCCAATAGTAGGACTTTGCATAGAACTAAGATCCTTCATTAGCTTTTCTTGTGTTTGCTTTTGAGCATTCTGTATAATACTAGCATCCAAGCTTTCTATCCAGCCTTCTTGTTTATCTATTGCTCCGCTGTTGATTAGTTTATTAATTAATTGTTCACTATCAATATTTTTAGAAACATCAACTCCTTGTAAATATTCATACTGCTTAGCACAACCATCCAATGGGATCCAGCTATCGATAGGATTGCGGGCAGAAGGCGGTTTAGAACCACGGGATGGATAATATGGTACGGCAGCTTCAACCCATACATGTTCTATACGAATTTTGGCAATTTTACCGCCAACGGTGACGCTTGTTACAGGAATTCCCCCCGCAGAAACAAAGTCTATTGCCGCATCGACATTATCAAAATCCCCAGCCATATTGATAAAGTTATCAACAGGAATATCAACGGTACCATGCACATAACGTGCGGGAATTTTAGCTGCTCGTAATAAGGCGATCATGAGCGTGGAAATATCCATGGCATTACCGCAGCAAACATCAAGCGTCATATCGGCTGTTTGTTGTCCCCCCCATGTAGGTTGCCACTCCACATTATTGCGTACCCATTCATAGATTTTAACAGGGCTATTACCTAGTTCCTTAGCTTTAGTAAGAATATCTTCGGTTATTTCTGTTTCATTAGTTGAAGCTAGATATTCAGGTAAAAAGAAGTCATCAATATTTTTTAATGCTCTCGTTTTAATATTGATATCATTAGTATTTTCAGTAGTAAAATCACGTGGTACATTGGTTCGATCTGCCTTTAAAGATTGAAAGGGCATTTCGGTAAGATCTTCTACCTCGGGCAATGGCGACACTTCATCTAACCATGCTGATAAGGCGTTACTTTGTTCGCAATTTACTGTTTTAATAAGCGTTGAACCAGTAGCCATCTCTTTCAGATAGTTTTGAAAAATTTTTGATCTTTCTTTTATCAACTCCAGCTGCTCGTTAAGTTGATCAATTATGGTTTGCGATGATTGATTAGTAATCGCTTGATCGCGCTCATTTTTAATATTAGTAATCGCTTTTTTGATAAGATTATTAAATTTAGTTAGCGTGTTTCTCGGGTTAAAGCTCACTTTTGCAGCTAATGTAGCTTGCGAACCCACTGATGCACGTACTTCATCGATTAACTCTGCTAGCTGACGCTCTGCTGATATTTGTGTATTATCATTATAAATAATCGTTTTGTTTAATGCGTTCATATTATTTTCTCTTTGGATAAAATTTTAATAAATAATTGATCAAAAAAATGTGCCCACATTGTTAGTTAAGTGGGCACAGTTTGTTATTAAGGTTTTAAGACTATTTGTTTACCCGGCCAATCAATATTAGGTGCACCAGGTTTACTTTGATCTAGTTTGTATAGATCATTGTAACCAACGCCATAAAGATTACCATTTTCTGTTCTATAAAATATATGTTCTTTACCTCCTCCAACGCTAACGATAGGTTCATGCACATTGCTATGTAGTGTGACATTTGCACCGTAAATCATTGGGAAAGCACTGCCACCTGTTTGTCCCCATGTATAGATTTTTCCATCATAAGTAAGCGCGATAGACCCTACATAACGTGCAAAAAGTTGTTTTACATTGGTCATGATCTGTACAGGTTGTGGGCTAGAGATATTGGTTTTGGTAGTTCCTTGCCCTAACGCTGCATGCAAACCCCAGCCTATAATAACGCCATCATTAAGAAGTGCCTCTCCCCAACCATTGCCTCCCGCAATATAAGTTATTCGATCGGCATATACATCTAAATTAGGTACTCGAGTGGGCATCCGAATAATTTTTTGTACGCCGTAATTAGAACCTTGGAAGCCTAGACCACTGGCCTCGTTATCACCCCAAGCCCAAACATGGCCCTCTTCTGTGATGGCAAATGCTCCTTCATAAGCAGCCCCAATAAGTCTAGCTTTTTCTCCATGAAGATTAACGGCTATAGGTATTTGGCTATTTTTTATTTCCCCATTACCTAGTTGGCCATAAAGGTTATGTCCCCATGTCCACACCTCACCATTATTATCCAAGGCTATTGAGAAGTATTCTCCAGCAGCAATTTGAGTGATATTACCCATTACTCTTGTGGGTGTAGATACATAAATACCTTGTGTTGGTGCACAACCTGTTTCACCATAACCACTTTGTCCCCAGCCATAAACATTGCCTTTATCATCAAGTGCTAGTAAATGGTAGGCACCACCTGTTAATGCAACAATATTGTTTAAACTGTTAACTTTAGCAGGGATATTTTTGCTTGCCACAACTTTTTTACCATTACCTTGTTGTGATGAACCACGGAAGCCCCAAATATAGACCTCTCCCTCATCAAGTGCTGCTCCTGTGGTAATTAATGTAGTTTCTGCTATACCAAGACCTCCTTTCATTTTCTTTACGTTAAAGTTTTTACTATCTAATAACACTGAATAACTATCAAGTTCTGCAATAAGCAATGCAATATAGTTACCTTCTAATAAGGCTCTGGTATCTATTGGTGTATCAAGCCATTCTTGCTTTTGCCCTGAATGTAGGTCAATCGTCGTTTCTATTAAATTAGATTCACTTTGATCATTATTATTTATGATGACCCGAGTGATTTTAAGTCCTTGGATATTTCCAGTACCGTTATTATTAACGGTGTCACAACGGCTTTGTAATTCTCCTGTATTTAATGTGTTTTTTTTCAAGGTTAGCACGCCTGCCAGATCTTTTAAGATTTGCCTAGAATCCGTAACTACTTTGAATGAAGTATTTGCTTTTGCTAATACTTCGCCATTACCGTTAAATAATTTAGCAATCACGGCATAATTACCTAACTCTGCATTAAGTAAAACTTGATTCACAGTAAACTGGCTAAAATTACTATTAGCTGGAATCTCGCCAATGCTTTGCTTATGACTAAATATTTGTAATGAACTTGGTCCAATGACTGCTAGCTCAATCCATGCTTTTTTAATAGGCGTATTAATAGATAGATTTTTATATAGTGAGGTTAGCTCAACTTGATCATTCTGCGGATATTCTGGTTTATCAGTGTTAATCCGTAACGAGGCAGTAGGTTTACCATCAGCAATAGATAAAATAGTGAATTTGCAACTATCTTCAGCAATGACTTGGCCTTTTTCGTCCATTAATTTACCATATAACGTGTAGTCGCCCGCTATGTTCAGACCAGTATTCCAATTATCTTGATATGTTGTGCTTGCATTGGCAGCAATATCACCTAAATTTGCCATAGGTAATATGGTAACAATATGACTGTTTGCATCAAGTATTGAGAGTTCAAGTGTAAATTTACCTGAATAACGTCCGATATTATTAGTCAGTGCTTGGAGTTGAACATTAGTCTGTGGTAAATAATTCTGCTGGTCTGTACTTACATTAAGAGTAGCATAACGTAACGAAGTAAGATCAAGTATCGCTGTATTATTGGCACGATTAGCATCATTAATTGTATGTACACCTGCCCCATTATCGTCAGCAACAACATAAAGCTTGATGATATTACCAAGATCAGCGAGGCTAAGTGAGACATCTTGATATTCATCACTATTGAGAGCCTGGCTAGTCTTAACCACGCCGAGTAATACACCACCTATTTTAGGGTCTCCATTATAATAGGCAACTGAAACACCGGATGGAACAGGATAACCACCACCATTACCTATACGTGCAGTCAATGTTGAATCACCCTGACCAAATTTATCCTCTACACGTATGTAAGAGGCCGTTAAATCAGCTACTACTGTAGGGTCTAAATCTAATGGACGATTAAGCCTAAAGGTATTGTGTAGCTCCCAGCTATTACCTTGATTTGCAGGTATCACTAGATCATCGGTAATATTATTAATGTGGTAATCATATTGGTTCCAAATATTTCGGGTGCGTACCCAACTATTGTTTTTGCCTTGAAAAACACGAAGACCACGGTGCTTACCATAATCGCCAACAACCAATAACTCTGCGTGACCATCATTATTAATATCGGCAATAACGGGATACTCCCCAGCTGTTGAGCTAGTATGCTCAAGTGTAAAGAGTTCGTCTCCTGTTTCCCCATCATAAATGTGAAGTTGTGTTTCATCCGCATAAACCACTTCTGCCCGACCATCACCATCGAAATCAAACACACTAGAACCAGTTTGAGAGCTTGAGCTATCATTAATCCGCTTGTTCCATAAAATACTACCGTCAGCTTTAAATACAGTGTAGTAATAAGCACCTGCAATACCTATTTCTGGAACCCCATCACCATCCATATCAGCGATGACCGGTGCACCACCATTTCCGCCTCCTGGTAAGCCGACAGGTCCCCAGATAATTTCACCTTTATGGTCAAGCATAAAAACACGACCATAGGTACAAACCACTATTTCAGGATAAGGGTCATCATTAAAATTACCAACAGCAGTATAACCATCGCCAACAGCGTTATTTTGCCAGAGTAAATTACCTTGATAATCATAAGCCGATGCACCAACAATGATCTCTTGATAACCATCAAGATTAATATCAGCGGCAAAAGATTGCATCCCTGTTTTACCACCTTTGAAAGCACCCTTACCTGCCCATAATAGAGAACCGTCGGCGCCGTTTAAAACATGACGACCAAATAGAATTTCTACGTTCCCATCACCATTTAAGTCAACAATTGATGGACCACCACCATACGGTTGATAATAATAAGGTGAAGAGGGAATAGCACTAAGCCATTTTACCTTTCCAGTCATAGTGCAAATTGCTGCAAGCTGTCCACTTCGAGTGGGCACTAATACTTCAATTAATCCATCATTATCAATGTCAGCCGCTGCAATGCCAGGCCATCCAGATAATAAAATCCCTTCAGGATTATAAACAGCTAATTGCTCTTTGCCAGTATACCCATCAACAATATGTAATGTACCTGAAGAGTCAAAACCATTATGACTTAGAAAAATAATACTAGGCATATCTTTCGAATTAATAATGCCGTCACCGTTAGTATCTCTAGTAGGTATAACTAACACCCCAGATATCACATTTAAGTAGTCGCCACGCCATTTTAATACAGGTTCAACTTCACCAATTTCTGGTTTAATCCTTGCTGCCATAGCTGTAGAACCAACATTATTCTGTTTGCTTAGCTCTTCAATTTTATTTTCGCTATCAACAATCACATAAATAGGCGCATCTCTAAAATTAAGTGTCCCAGATACAGTAATAATATAAGTTTTTGTTTGATTAATTTGTAATGGTTTTTGTACCGTTATTTGTCCCAATACTTTATCAATACCAACATCAAAACCTTCATTATGGTTAATATCCTTAAACGCCGTGATAGTAAAACCTGCTGGAGCATCAGCTCTACCTAAATTAGATAGCGTTACAGCTATAGTTCCGCTAACTTCTAATGTTTGCTGATTTGTACTTAAATTTACCGGAGAAACAAAATCAACTACCAGATCAGCCAATTTTTTATAATTTGGGTTATCATCTGTTGCTAGACGAATCTGCCCAAGATCATTAATTTGTTTCTCGAACATACTTATTTCAAAGCTTGTATCTCGGTAGTTCTTTTTGGTTAAAGCGAGTGCCACAGTATCATCGTTAATATCTTCAAAGATAAACGCACCTGTTGCACCTGTGGTTCTTACTGAAGTAATATTATTAACTGTAGCTGCAACAACTACACCTGATAGAGGGATTCCACTTATAGAATCAACAACAACCCCTCTAACCACCGTCTTGTCAATGCCTGTTTGTGAGTCTGCATATAATGAAACTGATAAAATATAGTCTGTAACATTATCAATAATTGTTTTGGTACTCGCTTGCTTGTAACCATTCGCTGAAATAGTAATAGAAATATTTCCAGCATTTAAACCGGTAACTTTATAACTACCATCGGCAGCAGTAAAAATTGTTTGATTATGAGCCCCCGCTATGACAACAATTGCACCACTAATTGGCCGTCCTGTCATTGCATCGGTGACAACGCCATGAATAGATGAACCTGTTCCTGCTGGAGCAAGCTGTAATACAATATCACCCAATACAAAATCACTGTTTTCACTGATATTGACTTGCATAACTATATCAAGATAGCCATCTAATGAAATAGTATAAGTATAGTTACCTGCTGCCAACCCAGAAAACTTAAAAACACCGTCATTATTTGTTATTTGTCTTATACCCTTGATTTCTGTAATAACAGCATCTTTTAATGGTTGCATTGTTTGTTCATCAAGAATACGACCAGTTACTGAACTTGTAGTTGGAACAGGTTTTTTTTGAGCTGTTAATGCTGGTGAAAAATTAATAATTTCACCTAATTTAACTGTAGTATTCCCTATTACATCATGATAACCATAAGCAGTAATGGTAATGGTTATGGATCCAGGTTTCACTATGGCTTGATAATATCCTTTATTAGAAGTAATTACCTGTCCATCAGATAATGAAATGGTTGCTCCATCAATAGCTTTACCTGTACTTTGATCCGTAATAAAACCGGAGACCATTGTAGAATTAGTGACTCGTTTAAGTTGAATATAACCCAGTTGAATGGTTTTAAGTTCAGGTAAAATAATATTTCTTTGGCTTTGCAAATAACCATTATGAGAAATGACTATCTGACTTTTCCCAATAGACTTAATCGGAAGACTGAAAGAACCACTATGACCAGTTATCGTTGTTTGGCCTTGAAATGTGACTGTTACACCGATTAATACCTGTCGAGTATCAGCATCGATAATTCTTGCTTGTAATAAAGGAACGTCAATTCTGCCAATTTCACTCGCCACACTTAATGCCCGCAAAACTAAAGAAGTTACATAGACATCATCTTCCCAACTGGCATTTATAGCCTGCATAGATACCAAATAATCTATAGCAGGCATAACCTGCACTAGATCTTTCATTGAGGGAAGAATCGCTAAAAGTGCCAACGCCGTATAATCAGTATGACCCCAGTGTCCTTCAGTATTACGTTGATCAAGTAACCATTGAACTGCTTTTTGTAATTGATCATTTATATTATAAACGGTTCGATACTGTCTTAAAGCATCTATAGCTAAGGCAGAGCTGTAAACATCATTATTTCCAAATGCATCTTTCCAACCTCCATCAGAATGCTGTTGAGATATAATCCATGTAATGGCTCTATTGGCTTCATTACTTGTAGCTTGCCCGGTAGCAGCTAGCGCTTTTAAAGCCCAAGCAGTATCTAATGTAAAACTATCAAATCCTTGGATAAAACCAAATCCTCCATTTTGATTCTGATAAGCTGTAAGTTGAAGAACTAAGCTACTATTATCATTCCCTTGCTCTGCATTAGCTATAATTCGACGTGCGATGTATTCTGTACTTTCATCAGAAGACATATTTAAAAAACTTAGTGCTTTAGCTTGAGACTCATCAAAAATTAATTCTAGAGCATGAAACGTACTTAAAGCTTCACTTGTAGACTGCTCTGGTAATACTAAGTCACTATCTGTTGTATAAGCTCCATTAGTATTTTGATGATTTTTTATCCAAGAGATACTTTTTTTAATTTTTTCCTCATCTAAGATAAAATTTTCTTTTAATTGTGTATAACTCATTTATAACCTCTGTAAAAGAAATAGTAAACAACCATAAAAGGTTATTGTTTGTAGAAAAGAAATAATCTATATGATTTTAAAATGCATAGTTTGCATAATATCTTATGGCTTGTAGCCTATGCTCTCAGGTTTATTTCTACAATATAATCTTTCATAATATGGAAAAACTAATCAAAATATGTCGTTAATATTTTGATCATTAATATTGAATATTTTTATGTATTGAGACTCTTCTAGATGCAACCAAATTATTAGCTTTGCACTAATAAATGGTGCTAACGCCTATGTGAAATTCACCATAAAATATTATTGAGCTACAGCAATAGTGCACAACAGTATACAAATACTATCCTGCTACCAGATGATAAGCGCCTCAAATTATTTCTTATTCATCAATGTATTATTTGGATAATATCAAGATTATTTTCTTGTTAATTCAAAAAAGTATGAATAATCATATATACAATAACCTGATTCCCGTATCAATAGAAACGAGAGTAATGCATTAGTTGTATCTATTCGCTTTTTACCCAATTCATTGGCAGTGTAATAGGAAAATTAAATTTCCTGTCATTTATTGTTAAATAAGAAAAATTCTTACCTGCCAGATAAAAACTTCCCCTAACAGATAAGTTAAATATTCAAATTATTTAATAACTATTGCATAATATATCCCATCTTTATCTGAGTGTTGCTTATATAGTGACGCGCGTAAAGCATTATTGAAGAAACCAAACAAATAATCTTACCTCATATAAAATCTTACAAGAAAATAATAAATTATCTCAACACAACATCATTAATAAATACCCAAATAACCAACCTAGGCCATATCGATGCATAATGGTTTATATTTAAAATAGATATTGCTCACTTAATTGTGAAATGAAATATCTCAACAATAAGTAACCAAATTTTTTAACTAGAACTGATAAAAATATTATCAATTAACATCAATTGATCGGGCATTGTGCATAAAACAGCACATAAAAAATAAGCCTTGGTTATTTACCGTACCAATAAAAAAACTGCCAATTAACTGGCGGGTAAAATTTATTTTGCCTTTCTTATGGGTAACAAAAAGCTGCCAACATAAGAAAGGCAAATAACTGGTGCTTTTGAAGGGAAGCATACCTATGCTGTTATTATTAGTTTAATATACAAAATAGGTCTGTCAAGCTGTATTTTTAAAATATTTGCCAAAATCTTTGTGTTGCTGCATATATCGCCAGAAAATCATCAGTGCCCGCTCCACATCATGATACCAAGTGGCACTTCTTCGTCGTGCTCGTTGATTTTTCTGCGTGGTTGCCCGACTAGATTTTTTAAAATAAGGACTGGTATAAGCATATTCCATACGCAGAATAGCGAAAACTTCACGATCATTTGCAGCCATAATGCTGAGAACATCTTTCACTATATCAAATACTTCCGATCGATAGCGCAGCACAAATGTCCTTGAGTTGGTTTGATTCCCATGTTTATAACGCCATTCTGCGCTTAAACAATGTCCTTGTCTTTTTCGGTCACGCATTGCTCTTTCATAAGTCTTTAACACATCCTCAGCAGTATCAATAAAGTTATGTGGATAAACTGCGCTCATTCTCATCACTCTTTCTAATTAAAATTATCTTCGTTGTCCTGCCTGCACCTTTGCCACTAGACTGGACATTTCTCACCTGCATCATTCATTCACTTGCTGTGCCATATCTGCCTAACTGCAATACGATCTAAACATGATTAATTCTCTGTTTTAAGCTGAATACCGGACCTATCGCACCCCATACATTTATTTTTTCTAACACGGTCAGTATCAGCATCAGCTTTTCAGACAGCTGCATAAACACAGCAGAAATCCCATTACAAGATAATTTGAGTCTGTAATTCAGCTGATGTAACTGCCTAGAGCATTAATTGACTTTATGCCTTTGAGCTTAATTATTTTTCATGCTCAGATCATCTATGTGAAAAAATATTCACATAAAAATGCTTCATAAATCTAATTTCTAAACAGATTCTTTACACAAGCTGTCATGGCACTCTACATTACATCCTCCCCATCTTTTTAATAGCCGAAACCTTTCTTCTATCAGTGGTGCATCAATATAAATATCAGCTAGAGCACAAACAATCTGAAAATCACGACTGTAAAAATATGCCATTTCTTTCGCAATTGTCTGCTCCTTATTTTGTGAACGGATAATTGCCTCATTTGCCTCCTGCAAGGCGTGGATAATCACCATTACCCATAAATGTTTACAGGCCTCTTCCTGATCTATATTGTTCGCCTCAACCAGCTTATCTAACATCTCTACAGTCATTTTCTTCACCTTTCTATGACAAAAATTTTAAAATCCTTATTGCCTGCCGAAGCTGGTACTTGTCACATTTATTGTTATCTGTAAATAATCCGCTCTTGCTAAAAGGATTCCAAGTCACAGATCATTCATCAGCAGAAATAACTCGGTATTGGTCTACCAGATTGATCAATTGAGCTTATTAACTTTCCCTCCGTTTCTCCAAAGCCTATTTTCAAATCACAAAGTATTATCCTTTAATTATCTATAAACCTTAATATTTCCTTTTAGATAATTTAATTGTATCTAATTTATTATCTATCGTCAATTGTTTTTATATTCTTTTTGCGGTAGAGTATTACCTAATTGCAAAACAGAGTACTTGTATGAAACTCACTTCCGAAATCAGGCTCGAAAATTTGAAATTATTGGTTACTGAAGCCGGCGGGGTCACGGAACTATCGAAAAAGGCTGGTTATAAACAACCGAGTTACCTGTATCAGATTATCAACCGTACTCCTGTTCAAAATGGGAAAGCCAAAAATATTGGTGCCATCATGGCTGCCAAACTTGAAATCGCCATGAATAAACCCAAAGGCTGGATGGATCAAGAACATAAAAAAGTAACCGAATCTAATGCCATCTATCTGGGTACGATGGAAGTGTGGGATAACACTACCCCTGTAGGAGAGGATGAAGTAGAAGTGCCTTTTTACAAAGAAATCTGTTTATCTGCCGGCTCCGGTTTTGCCGACAATATTGAAGACTACAATGGTTTCAGATTACGTTTTGCCCGATCCACCTTAAAAAAACACAGCATTAATCCAGCTTATGTCGTTTGTGTAACTGCAGATGGAGACAGTATGAGCCCCGTTATACCTGACGGCAGCACTATTGGCATCAATACTGACGATACTCAGATCAGAGATGGCAAGATCTATGCGATCAATCATGATGGGCTACTACGGATTAAAATTCTAAAAAAAAGACCAGGTAATAAACTACTTATTCAAAGTTTTAATTCCGCAGAGTATGCTGATGAAGAGGCCAACATGGAAGAAATTAATATTATTGGTCGCGTTTTCTGGTGGTCAGTTCTCGCCTAATCACAACAAACCATTTGAAAAATAAATAAATTTGCCCCAACAATGCTTGGGGCAGCTTCAATGTGAGAACAAATCACAAAGCCGCTTAACCTCAGTTAAAGAGCAAAACTAATCGAATAAGGTGTAGACGATCTTGCAATATATTATCTTTTAGATAATATTGACAGATTATTGCTGGATGAAAATATAACATCTCAAATTCACTATTGATTAAACATTTATTGATGGCTTATCCACGCAATAATTTTGTCATAATCAAATAAACAAATATCCTTAGAAATTTCCCATAAACAAAGAATTGAATTAATGTATCCAATATTGGTAGTTGATAAGAATATTATGCATATCAAGTTAAAGAATAATTAAGGAAAAATATAACTTTAATATATTCATTATAGGTATTTTGAAGAATATATTATTAATAAATTTTCATCAATTAAGAAAAACAAATGCTGATCATTGAAGTGGCATCAAAGTATAAATAGAATGGAATAATCTGCCAAAGATTCTACTTGGTTGTTACCGAAATATTTTCGATATGGATTATTAATCTATGAAATTGAGACTCTTTGTACGCATTACATTCTGCATTTTTTCTTTTTCAGCCTTTCTGGTAACGCTCACCCATTCGATCAAGTCATCAAAGAATTATTTACCCCTATAAACACGGTAATCAATTTTGAAGAGTCAGAAACGCCCTATCCTCATCCAGTTTATCATTTTTATAATCAAAAAACTGGCTACATATATTACGATTAATTATAAAGGCAAAACAGAAAAAAAACGTATGTTTTGGATGTAGCTACACCTACAAGCCTTTTTTCATACTATAAAAACGTCAATGAACCTCAGTTATTAAAAAATGAGACCAAAGAACATTCAAGGAGAAGAGGATTAGAAAATACGATATAAAACCGACATGAGTTTATCAAAAAAACATCGGCAAGATATATACTGATGATTAAAAGTTCAAACCTAACACTTGTTTTTATCAATTCAAGTTACAAAATAATCATTGATTATTTGATAAATACCTTACAAAGAATTGAAGCTCATGCATAAAATTGAATATTTAACATAGTATTAGTTCATGATTAGAGAAAATAAAATTAAGCAAAGTCGCTTTGTAAATGACTCGAATAGTACACTTGCAATAATACATTAGAAACTCATGAAACTAACATCATGCTGAAAACAATAAAAAAGCCGCAATATTATTGCGACATTTATTTATTTTTAAATTTTTAGTGGTGGAGGTAAGCGGGATCGAACCGCTGACCTCTTGCATGCCATGCAAGCGCTCTACCAACTGAGCTATACCCCCATTATTGTTTTGCCTTTTTAGCAGATAGGCTGCGCATTCTACCTGGATTAAAATATTTTTGCAAGCCTAGCATTCCTAATACGCGCAATTTAAATCGCATAGTTAAATTTACCCATTGTTCCTAATTTAGAAACGTTCCTGATAGCGCAAAACAGCCATAAAGTGAATGATTAGTGGTCGCTGCGGCCAATTAAATTTATACTTACGCTTTTCTAATATACATATAGTCTGCAAGCAAGGATCAATTATGCCGCGTACGAAGCGTCAGAAGTTACCTTATGTAATAATCGGAATTGTATTACTTCTGATTATAGTCTGGACAGCTTTATTATTTATGCCTCGCACTATCAAGCCATATCGGCTTAAAGTACCAGCCGGTTACGGCATCAGTGGCGTGAGTCGAACTTTGATTGCGGATAATATCATTTATAGCCGCTGGGTATTTGTGGGAACAGCATATATGCTGGGTATGAGTGACAAAATTCACCGCGGTAACTATCGCCTGCCGGCCTCTTTATCTAGCTGGGATGTACTCCAGCGTCTGCGCGAAGGAAAGCCAGACAGTATTAGTATTCAGATTATCGAAGGCTATACTTTTGCACAGATGCGCAAGATTGTAAACGGTACGCCTGATATTGAACACACCACACGGGATTGGTCAGACAAGCAATTATTACAAGCCATTGCTGCCGATACACCACATAGCAACGCAGAGGGTTTATTCTTTCCGGCAACTTACGATATCAGTGCAGAAAGCAGCGATTTAAACTTTTATAAACAAGCCTATCAAACCATGCAGAATCAGTTACAAACTGCATGGGATCAACGCCAAAAAAATTTGCCCTATCAGTCACCCTATGAACTGCTGATTATGGCTAGTCTGATTGAAAAGGAAACAGGCCATGTTGATGACCGAACCAATGTATCTGCGGTATTTATCAATCGACTAAAAATTAACATGCGTTTGCAAACTGACCCTACAGTCATATATGGTATGGGCAGCACCTATAAAGGTAAGATTAGCAAAGCTGATCTACGTCGTGATACACCTTATAATACATACACACGTAATGGCTTACCGCCAACACCAATTGCTTTACCGGGCAAAGCCGCCTTAAAAGCAGCAGCACATCCGTCCAGTAATAATTATTTATACTTCGTCGCCCGTAATGACGGCAGTGGACGCAGCCAATTTAGCCATAATTTACAAGAGCATAATGCAGCGGTAAGACAATATATACTGAAAAAGAAATAATTGGATTTAAACAGATTAGACTTATGAAAGCAAAATTTATTACCTTGGATGGCATTGATGGCGCAGGCAAATCTACCAATCTGGAAACCATTCGTCTTTGGTTTGAACAACATCAACTACCAGTTTTATTCACTCGGGAACCGGGTGGCACAGCTGTAGGTGAATCTTTACGCCAGATACTGCTTAATCCTCATACCGAAGTGAACGCCCGCACAGAGACATTGTTGATGTTTGCTGTGCGTCAGCAACATTTGGATAGTGTGATTAAACCAGCACTGGCTGCAGGAACACATGTAGTTAGTGACCGTTTTACCGATGCCACCTTTGCCTATCAGGGTGGAGGTAGAGATATTCCATTGACCGACATAGCTGTGTTGGAAAATTGGGTGCAACAAGGACTGCATCCAGATTTAACCTTACTGCTCGACATCCCATTGACCGTTGCACAACAGCGCTTAGCCCAGAATAAACATCCTGACCGGTTTGAACAGCTCGACAGTGATTTCTTTGAACGCACACGACAAATTTATCTAAATCGTGCGGCATCAGCTCCGGAACGTTATCGTATTATTCAAAGTGATCAGTCATTAACAGAAGTGGCCGTCCAAATCAGACATTCCTTAAGCCAACTATTCGGATACAGCGCATGATTTACCCATGGCTTAAGCCAATTTGGCAACAAATTGACCGCTACTGGCAGCAACAACCACACGCGTGGCTTTTGTATGGACATCCGGGTATCGGCAAACTGGATTTTGCTGAGCATCTGGCTCAGGCTGTATTATGCGAATCCCTTCAGTCTGGTCATCAGCCTTGTGGCCACTGCCCTTCCTGCCATTTATTTAGTCAGCACAGTCATCCAGATTTTTTACTGGTTACACCAGAAGAACCAGATGGTGTCGGCAGTGAACGAAAACAGGCACTAATCAAAGTAGAAACCGTGCGTCACGTACTGGATTTTGCCCATTTAAGTGCCCACCGCGGTGGTCAGCGCGTTGCACTGATTTATCCGGCAGAAAGCATGAACACACAGGCAGCCAATGCATTATTGAAAATTTTGGAAGAACCGCCAGCCGGAATGGTGTTTATATTAGTCAGCCACCATAAAGACCGATTATTGCCAACTATCAAAAGCCGTTGTCGACAAGTGGCACTACGCAAACCTGATCGTGAACAGGCTTTAAACTATGTGCAACAGCAATATGGAGATCAAGCTTCCATTTTGCTGGCTTTTCATGGTGGAGCCCCCTTATTTGACAACGAAAACAGCCACAATCAGGTACGTCATGAATTATTAACACTGCTGTGTAAACCTCGTTTACTCGCATTGCTGGATTATGCTGCTACGTTCGACAAACAAAAACTGGCATTGGCAACATTTCTGGATTGGCTTAACAAATGGCTAATAGATATGACATTAGCACAACAGCATATGCCAGTCATGTATTATCCTGACTGGCAACAATCACTCAATGAAATCAGTGCATCACTTGATCCTTTGGCACTTTTTGCATTAATTGATAAACTGACAGCATTAGCCCCTTACGGTAAGCATACCCTCAATGTTAAAATGCAGCTGGAAGATTTATTAATTGAATATTTACAGGTGTGGCAACACCATAACAACCAATAACGAAAGAAATTCATGGCTGAAACTTCAACCAACACTCCGGGAAAAATGATCAACCTGATTATCCCTGATAAACCAGCACTTTATCGTAGCTATATGGGCTTTCTGCAATATGGTGGCTTGTTCGCACCAACCAATGATAAATTTCGGATGGGGGAAGAAGTATTACTGGCTGCAAATCTTCCTGAATTCAACGAACCTAAATTTCTGCGTACCAATGTGGTTTGGATAAATTCAGCCACTACTTCAACCGGTCAGCCACAAGGAATTGGACTGGCCTTTGGTAAAGATGAAGAAAGCATTGCTGTGAAACAGGCAATTGAAGATCTTCTGCCGGGTTTGCTCCTGAGCGAACGCACAACCTATACCCTCTAAAATGCTGATCGATTCACATTGTCACCTTAATATGCCTGAATTGGCAGAACGCTTACCTGGAGTTCTGGCCAAAATGGCTGCAGCAGAAATTAGACAAGCAATAGCCATCAGCGTTGATCGGCAAAGTGCTGCTGAAGTACGGATATTAGCCGAAAATCATGAAAACCTATTTGCCAGCGTCGGGATTCATCCAGAAGATCCAAATTCTGCTGAAATGAGCTTGGATGAGCTCATTGTCGCAGCAAAGCATCCCAAAGTTGTCGGCATAGGGGAAACTGGCCTCGACTATCATTGGTGTAACGGCGATCTGACTTGGCAGCATGCGCGCTTCAGAACTCATATTCAGGCCTCCAACCATACCGGTTTACCGCTTATTATCCATACACGAGATGCCGGAGCGGATACCTTACGCCTACTACGTGAAAATCAGGCTCAGCAAGGCGTCATCCACTGCTTCACCGAAGATACTGCCTTTGCCAAAGCAGTGTTGGATTTAGGCTTTTACATCTCCTTTTCAGGCATCGTAACCTTTAAAAATGCCCGGCAGATACAGGAGGCATGCCGTTATGTTCCACTTGATCGCATATTGATCGAAACTGATGCACCTTATTTGGCTCCGATACCCAAAAGAGGAAAGCCAAATGAGCCATCCTATGTATATTACACTGCCCAGTTTATTGCTCAGCTACGTAATGAAAGCTTCGAAACCATCGAACAGGCCACTACCAACAATACCTATCGCCTGTTTGGCAAAATTCCACCACTAACGGATTAATCATGACCAACATCACCCTGACCGTACTCGGCTGTGGCAGTTCATCCGGTACACCGGTCATTGGGTGTCACTGTGCAACCTGTAGCAGCAAAAATCCTAAAAATCGGCGTACACGTTGTAGCGCACATCTGATAATCGGCGATCAACACTGGCAAATAGATACTGGTACCGATTTCAATCAACAGATATTACAGCATAACGTGCAACGTATAGATGGAGTCCTCTATACCCACCCACATGCCGATCATCTGAACGGAATTGATGATTTACGCGCTTTCTGCTATCAGCAGAAGGCAGCGATTAAAATTTATGGGCATTGCGATACCCTTAACAATATACGCAACCGCTTTGATTACGTCTTTCTACCGCCTAGTGAACACTGGAATCGCCCAGTATTGCAAGCGTATGAGCTGCCATTTAATAATCATCAACAACACAGTGTGCTGTCAATTGCCGGAGTACCAGTCTGGCAATTTGCGGTGCCTCACGGTAGCTGGACCACCAGCGCTTTTCGCATCGGCAATATCGCTTGGTTTACCGACCTTAATCACATCGAAGAAACCATATTCCCGCATTTACAAGGATTGGATTACCTGTTTCTGGATTGCCTGATGGATACCCCCTACCCCAGCCACCTCAGCACCGAGCAGGCCTTTGCCTACGCAAAGCGTATCAATGCCAAACAAACCTACTTTATTCACATGACTCATGTGCAGGAATACTCTAGTCTGAAACAGCGCTGTCCCAAAAACTGTGCTCCTGCCTATGATGGACTGACTGTTTACAGCAGCTATTAAAATAACTTATGCAAACGCTTAGCTGTAGCAATAAAATAAATCCATACAGATACATTGATAAACATTAGTAATCATTGTTGAATCATTCAATTTGCAAGCAAAACCATAATATTGAAAATAAAAGCCCTGAAGTGAGCAACCTGACTGAAATAACAGATATACTAAGGCTATCTGTAGCCACAATAAATATTCGGATATAAAATAATTCTTAAGCGTACAAGCTTGGATAAGAATCTACTCTATACATATACCAGACCGCGAAGCAATCTATTCAGTTTACCGGCAAATTTAGGTATTTGTTTACTCTCAGACAGCATATTATTTTCTGGCAGGACGGCACACTTTGACCACAATTGCCGAACTGTATCCGGCAATATTTTAAAAGCAGCAAAACTTGCTTCGTAAAAAGCGAATGCAACGACCACATCATACGATTTCAGTCACTCTGGCCTTATCAAATAGCCTATTCACAATTAGCCCCGCTTATATAGTATTTTCTAATACCAGAGCAACATTAAATAAATTGTTCTGATTCACAATACCATTTCTGCATAAATTGCATAAGATTGGAAGTAATTGGATTTGGTTATGCAAACCAGCAATAAATTAGCTAAGCCTGTAACCAAGACCAGTCGATTTTTAAAAACGGACAGTACCTAAAGAAAAAATTGAAAATTACTTAAAACTTGAGCTTAAAAAAATTGTAACTACTCCTTAAAATAGAGCAGCAGAAAAGCAGAACATTCTCTCCATTAAGCCACAGTAAATTTGAATATGCAATAAATAACATCAATATCAATTTATATCCATATTAAAAGAACCAAAAATAAACATCCCAGCGCAAGAATTTCATGACCAATATCACATAAGAAACTCTATCTTTTATTCATGATTAAGTAATATAATCGCGTAAAAATTAAAATATCAAACAGTTAAAATTGATAGAGCGTAAAGCTTATGCAGAGCAATTGTAACGACTCTCTCAATAATACAGCCCTGAAGTAGAAAATTCTTTTTATTAACAGACAGAGGATTTAAACATCAACTAAATAACACACTATCAATTTGGAGCTATTTTATAAGAAGCTAAAGTTGGTATCCCAGTCAAAGAACTTTGCGATAAATATGGTCTGGAGAATGCAACTTTGTATCAATGGCGTGATCAATACGATGGTATGGAAACCTCAGATAGCACATGCTTCAAGCAACTGGAAACAGAAAACCGCAAGCTTAAGCAGATGCTGGCTAAGCTAAGTTTAAAAGCTCAGCTTCAGGAGCAAATCATAAATAAGTTTAGTATCTACTCACGCAGGTAAAGCTTGGGTGGTGCAACTGCAATAAAGCCATTGTGTTACGGTTGCCATAAGCTGCGCTATTGTTGACTTAAGCTGCTGCGCTGACTATGATCAGCCTAAGTTACCGAATGATACAGTGATGATGTCGGTACTAAGTATGATCACCGACAAGCATTGACGCTGTGGCTTGCCGAAATATTTTAAACGTACCCACAAGCTTGGCCA
>JAGGIK010000024.1 GCA_024103515.1 Snodgrassella sp.
GTTTAGTAAGTTATCATGTGAGGCTATTTCGCCAAAGTTTCCTTTTTGTTTGTTACTAGCTTCTTTGTGATCAAATTGTTTTTGAATGTCATCAAATTTTTTCTTTGCTTGTTTTACGGCGTCTTCGGCGAGTTCATCGGCTTCTTTGGTAATAACTTTGGCAATTTCATTGCTTTCTTTTTTGCCGAGGGCTTCGAGTGTTTCGCGTACGGTTTTCTTGGCGGCGGTTTCGGCGGTTTCTTTTTCTATATTTTGGGCTACTTTTTTTTCGATTTGTCTTACTGCGTTTTCGCTAATTGATGCCCCTGCTTTTTTGCCGGCAATTCTGGTTGCACTGGCAGCGAAAGTTGTACGAATTAGTGCAGCCTATCCAGGCACCATAATTATTATGTTAAGAGCACGTAATAATGAACATGCTATTGAATTAGTTAATGATAATTTATTTAATTTGGGTGTCAGAATCTATACTCAAAATGACCAACCGTCTTGGTATTGAGCACAAAAATTTAAGATGGGCAGCATCTTTATTGACTGTCATACCAATAGATACTTGCGTTTGCTGATTGAAGGTGTTAAGGATTTCGGTTACGGACGAGAATTATCTGAATTTGGTATTGATAGATTCGTTAATGTTAACCCTTATTGGCAAAAGTGATTTATATTTGAATAATAATACCATTTATTCTTAAATGAATGTATGATGTGACACTAACTTTTTGCCAAAAATGACTGATTTTATTTTACCAATAAGGTATGTAAGCTATGATTGCAACCAGATATCGCTACTGGTTAATTGCAGCAATGCTATTATGTTTGATCGCCGCAATTTGGTTATTTAAGCCAGAAACTGATACAACTCCGGATACATCTGTTAAAAAAGAAATGGTGGTGCAACAGACTCAAACTGAGGATAACACCAAAATTTTAGCGAGCAGTGCTGCTGCGCCTGTGCAGCAACATCATCATCCTGTATTGGAAAAAACAGATGATGAATTTGTTTTCCCTATTGATAAGATACAACAGTTTTTACCCGCCAATAAAGAGGGTAAAGTAGAATTAAATTACCCTGATGGTCAGCGAAAAATATTGGGTAACTTGCGAAATGGCAAACCTGTTGGCCTATGGCGTAACTGGTATGCTAACGGACAGTTAGCATTAGAAATGTCGTGGAAGCATGGATTACCTAATGGTAAAACCAGAAGCTGGTACTTAAATGGTAAACGTCGTGGCGAAATCTTTTTTGTTAATGGTAAGGCCGAAGGCCGTTGGCAGCGCTGGTTTGCTAATGGGCAAATCAAGCAGGATATGCTGGTTAGCAATGGTGTCGTGCTAAACATGACCAAGTGGGATGATCAAGGGCATTTGATTGCAGACTTAGCGGTAAATGAAAATCAAGTTAGTGGGGTAGTTCTTAGCTGGTATGAATCAGGAGCCAAAAAAAGTGAATCTGTATTCAAAAAAAATGTACTGGTGCGCAAAACTGAATGGGACGAGGATGGTAATATTGTGGATTTAGGTAACGATTGAATTCATTTAGCATTCAAAATTAAAATAAATATTTTTATGCAATCCACAGCGTGAATTAAAGTTTGCTTGACAATATGGACATTGATATTGTTGATATTGTGAATAGGTTAAGCAATTTTTGCATTGGCCACACATTATTGGTTTGGTTTTATGGGTTTTCATAGCTACAAATGTATGATCACATAATTGGTCATGACATTTATAACAAGCGTAGTATTGCAAGCATTGACCACATTGTAATGCGGCGATGTCATTTTCATTATGATAGTGCTGACAACGTCCACAAGAATCAATTTTAATACCTTTGATCATTATCTGCTTCCATTAATTTACTAGATTATTGAAGGTTCTATTTATATATAAATAAATTTAATTAAACTGTAAATACTTCAAAGTTAGTACACTAGTCATTCAGGGAATTATGCTGTTTGTTTAGATATTTTATCTTCTTGGCGTCATATTATTTAATACTTCTTGGGCTCTTTCGGTATTATAAATGCTTAGCCATTTTTCGGTTACCTTTCTTGTTTATTGTGGATTATTAAATAGATTTAAATCTAGTACTTCATTACCATTTTGCTATAGGTATCCTGGTTAAATAGAGTTTGTGGTTATAGCATGTGACGTTGCCCAGTTAGAGAACTTTTTGTCGGTGAATTCCGTTCTATTGTCCACGTGTATTTTGACTGGATAAACATCCGCCAGTTTATCTAGGTAACGGCTCATCCTGCCAACCGGTAAACTGACAGCCATATCAATACCTAACGCCTCACGATTAAAGTCATCGATGACATTAAAGGTTCTAAACCTGCGTTGATGGCGATTGCTGTCACGCATAAAATCCAGTGACCAGTATTCACGGTGTTTGTTGGGTGCTAATAGCCTTTCTGAGTTTCGTGGAGAATGCGCTGTTTACGCTTTACTCTAAGATTAAGCTTTAATTCACAATATAGTCGCTAAACCCGTTTATGTTTGCATCTATAGCCGAGCTTGCTGATGCGATTAAAACATTTAGGCAAGCCTCAGCGTCAATGCCTGTCGGTAATCGCACTGAGTACCAATATCATCACCGCATCATCCGCTAACTTAGGTGGATCATGGTCAGGACAGCGACTTAAGCCAATAATAGCGCAACTGATGGCAAGAATAACAGAATGGCTTTCTTGTAGTTGCACTCTCCAAGCTTTACGCGCCATGGTAAGCACTAAAACTTTTTTATGCTTTGCTTCTGATGCTGGGCTTTTAGACTGGGCTCAGCCAACATCTGCTTAAGCTTGTGGTTTTCAGCTTCCAGTTACTTTAAGCGTGTGCTATCCGAGGTTTTTATACCACCGTATTGATCGTACCATTTATAGAAAGTCGATGCCCTATGCCATATTGATGGCAAAGTTGTTTGACATGGATACCAGCTTCAGCTTCTTATAAAATAGATGCGAATTGGTATGGTGTTATTTATTTAATGTTTAAATTTTCTGTAGGTTAATTAAATAAATGTTCTAATTGATAGCTAATATTATTTTTAGCAGTTATTTACCAAATTTTCTTTTCTATTTTTATAATTGAATTAACTATCAGTTAATTACTCTATAAACAATAAACCGAATCCACAATAGATTCGGTTTAAGATGCTGTTTAGTGTCGACTCGGCGAGACTTAATTACATACGTTCAATTAAAGCTTTACCAAATGCTGAGCACGATACTTCTTTTGCACCTTCCATCATACGAGCAAAATCATATGTAACAATTTTATCAGCAATTGCTTTTTCGATTGAGGTGATAACCAAATCTGCTGCTTCTTTCCAGCCTAAATGACGCAACATCATTTCAGCAGATAAGATGAGTGATCCGGGATTGACTTTATCCTGACCAGCATATTTCGGAGCAGTACCGTGAGTTGCTTCAAATACAGCATATTCATCGGAAATGTTTGCTCCAGGAGCGATGCCTATCCCACCTACTTGTGCGGCCAGAGCATCGGAAATATAATCGCCATTCAGGTTGAGCGTAGCGATAACATCGTATTCAGCCGGGCGAGTTAAAATCTGTTGCAAAAAGGCGTCAGCGATACAATCTTTAACTACAATATTTTTACCGGTTTTAGGATTTTTAAATTCACACCAAGGACCATCACCAATCAGTTTGGCGCCAAATTCATTTTTAGCTACTTCATATGACCAGTCACGAAATCCACCTTCGGTGAATTTCATGATATTGCCTTTGTGAACAATGGTCACGCTGTCACGGTCATTATTGATGGCATATTCGATGGCTGCACGAGTCAAACGCTGGCTGCCTTCTTTGGATACTGGTTTAATCCCGATGCTAGAAGTTTGTGGGAAGCGGATTTTACTTACTCCCATCTGTGCTTGCAGAAAGCTGATTAGTTTTTTTGCATCATCAGTTTCAGCTAGCCATTCAATACCTGCATAAATATCTTCGGTGTTTTCACGGAAGATAACCATATTAACTTTGCTTGGATCTTTAACAGGAGAGGGAACACCGTTGAAGTATTGTACTGGACGCACACACTGGTATAGATCTAACTGTTGACGAATGGCAACATTTAGAGAACGGATGCCACCACCAACCGGTGTGGTCATAGGCCCTTTAATGGCAACTTTATATTCCTTGATCGCTTTGAGTGTTTCGTCTGGTAACCATTCGTTTTCACCATATAATTTGGTGGCTTTTTCTCCGGCATAGATTTCCATCCAGACAATTTTTTTGGAACCGTTATATGCTTTGGCAACAGCAGCATCAATCACATCTTTCATAACAGGTGTTATGTCAACGCCAATGCCATCACCTTCAATAAACGGAATAATTGGATCATTAGGAATAGCCTGACCTAGAACGATTTTATGACCTTCGGTGGGTACTTTAATATGACTCATGGTAGCTCCTGTGATATTACCGTTAAGATAAGTGCTGATCGCTACTCCCTCTAGCGATCAGTAGATCCAATTATGCTTTATTTTCTTAACTTAATCCAGAGGCATCTAGGTATTGATATTTAGAGTTATTTGTATTTAATAATGAAATTAATTTTTTGGTATTTGTTAATGACTGCTATTTAGTACTAAATTATCAGACCACAATTCAGCTTGTTGGGAATATTGATCAAAATGGCTGATGCCAAGCCCAATTAGTCGATACTCTTGCCAATGCTCATTTGGCATCCGATTTAGCAATTTTTTTGCCGCGAAAAGTAATGTAGGCCCATCTAATAAAGGTGAAGAGTAGGTCTGTGAGCGGGTATACGTTTTGAAGTGAGAATTTTTTAATTTAAGAGTAATACATTTACCTTGCATTTTTTTTTGCTGCATCGTTATGGTTAATGATTTGACCAATTCGGGCAAATGAATGGCTATATCAGTAAGATTTTTATTATGTTCAAGGGTGATTTCAGTTGATATCTGTTGACGGATCCTGCTGATCATTACCTCGCTATCATCACGTCCGTGAGCCAGATCATAAAGCCGATACCCCCAGCGTCCGAAATAATGAACTAATAGGTTTCTATCAGCTTTGCGCAGGTCGCCAACTGTTCGCCAGCCTAAAGCATGCATTTTCTGTTCTGTCACTTTACCAATACCTGGAATTTTACCTAATGGCAATTGTTGTAGAAATTTATTAACTTGCGATGGTGCTATGACAAACTGGCCATTAGGTTTGTGCCAGTCTGAAGCAATTTTGGCCAGGAATTTGTTTGGAGCAATGCCTGCCGAAGCGGTTAAACCGGTTTGATCAAAAATGTTTTGGCGGATGTCGCGAGCAATATCTCTAGCATAGAGTAAGTGTCCTCGATAATCAGTAACATCAAGATAAGCTTCATCTAAAGCAATAGGCTCAATTAGTTTGGTATAACGAGCCAATATGGAGTGAATATGAGCTGAAACTTGACGGTATTTTTTAAAATTTGGTGGAATGCAAATGACGTGGGGACAAAGACGTTTTGCCACGGCGACTGGCATGGCAGAATGCAAACCAAACTGACGAGCTACATAAGAGGCTGCGCAGATAACAGATCTTAATCCTGAACCTGCTACAATTACTGGTTGATCCTTTAATTCAGGGCGACGACGCAATTCAACAGATGCATAAAAGGCATCCATATCGATATGAATTATTTTACGTTCCAGCATAGTGTAAATATAAGCCTGTTGCACAGACTATAGCGGCACAGAAGTGCAATAAGCACAATGTGCCACGATAATGCGAGTTAATGCAAGCTATAACCTTTTAAATAATTGATACGTTCATTGGTCAATTTAGTATCACATTGTAAACGAATGTATTCAGATTGATCCGGATTGTTTATATTTGCTGCCTGTGCCTGACATTGGGTTAGTTTGTTGGCAATCCATTTTTGCTCTTCTGGACGAAGTGTGGTACGCACGGTTTCTTCTAAATTAACCCAGAGATGATTGATCATATTATTGGCATTAGCATTATTATTACGTGCTTCCTGTAATGCATGCGCACTTACTTCATTTGTGGTATTGCTATTATTGGAAGATTTAGCTTTGTCAATGTTATAGCCAGTATTTGGAACAGCTTTGCCATTTAGAATTGCACTGGCCGTCTGCGCATCGGTACTTAATTGTTCAATTGGTTTCACCTGAGCATGTGGATTGTGAATCAATGTCAGTGCATCAGCTCGATTATAAAGGTGTCCGCCCAAATTGACGGTATCTTTCACCCCATAAGCCAGTAATGCGTTACCAATAGTGATGGCTACATTTTGTATACTTGATTTATCATAATCTGATCCAAGATTAGCCAGAGCTGAAGCTGCTTTAATTGAACTGCCTAAAGGTGTGTATTGGAATGGTTTAGTAAACACGTTATCATTCATACTAAATCCATTACTCTTCAGTTGTTCTTTAAAACGAGCTGCAAAGTCAGATTTACCATTGATCAACGGTGCATTAGTTTGTATTTCTTTCCAAATATTTTCTGGAACAGTGATATTTAATTTACTGTTGCATATTTGTTTATTATTATCTTTTGTTAATTCGGGTGCAGAAAGTGATACGGTCAGTTCCTTAGCTGCTGCCATTACTTTATTGGTATCGACCAAATGGCGTGCATCACTTTGTACAAACTGATTGGCATTATTGCCAATAACGCTCTGTAAAGTTTTTTCTATTTCACTGCTTAGCTGTGGATTGTCGCAGCTCAGGGATTCAATAGCTTTTTCCTCTTTGGATTTAGAACAGGCAGTTAATGCCAATGCACCAATAAGTCCATAGACAAATAAATTTTTTTTCATGCTTTTTCCTCTGTTGTGTTGTAATAGGTAACAGGGATAATATCAAAAAAAATTTGTTGGTTACTGTTTTAAAAGGTAATTTTTTATTATTTCTATAAGTTAAAAGCTGCTCAATTTTGCAGGATCTGCGTTATTGAGCAGCATATTGAAATATTTAGCGCAGCCGCTCTAAAAGGGCATAAATGGGATTGAGGATGGCTTCACCTAAACGTAATGAGCGTTGCCCATTCCAGCCAAAGTCATCATCTGGCCACTGGTGATTGTCTTTGAATGGCATTTCCAGCGTATACGCTAGGCATTTGAATGTTTCACCGACGTATGATGAGGCAATTGATAGATCAGCTTGTCCCGGCGCATCTTTTTCATAACCGTATCTATCTTGAAAATCTGGGCTAGCCGCCAAAAATGCTTGTACAAACTGTTGCTGAAGTTGTTGTAGATGACTATTGAACGACGGAATACCTTCATTTCCAGCCAGAAATACATAAGGGATAGATTCATCACCATGAATGTCCAAATAAAGATCAACACCAGTTTCATGCATTTTCTCACGCACATAATATACTTCTGGACTGTATTCTAATGATGGTTCAAGCCATTCGCGATTTAAATTTGTCCCTATAGCATTTGTGCGTAAATTTCCTAAAACTGAGCCATCTGGATTCATATTTGGCACTATATAAAAAGTTGCTCGGTCCAATAAGGCTCTGGATGTAGAATCCTGATGATCAAGCAATCGGCCTAGTAGCCCTTCTACAAACCATTCTGCCATTGTTTCACCTGGGTGCTGTCGAGCGGTAATCCAGATTTTTAAATCACTGGCTGCCTGATTGCCAATAGTTAGTAGATTAATATCACGCCCTTGTAGCGTGCTACCTAAATCATCGATTTGGCACAAACCACTACTTTGGGAATCGCCGAGCAAATTTAAGTGCTGTTCATATGAGTAAGGTTCAAAATAGGCATAGTAAACACTGTTAGCCAGTGGTGTATGAGTAATAGTTAAAATACCGTTTTCGTAACAGGTTGAAACTCGAAACCAATTGATTCGATCATATGAACACATAGCGGCATAGTCTTCCCAGCCTTCCGGGTAAGCAGAATCTTTGGCATTAATAAAATGTAAATGTAAATTCTGATACGCCACACCTTGTACCCTGAAATAAAACCACTGACGAAATTCAGCTGCGTTATCTTTGGGTAATTTTAATTGAATATTGGTAGGATCACTGATATCTACAATCTCAATGTTGCCTCCATCAAATTGGGTACTGATTTTAAGCATGCAGCATATTTCCTGTAAGCTGTTTATGTATGAGTATTATGGTATTTTATAGCGGTTTTATCACTTTATTATAGTCTTTAGTGACGATGTTAACCACACCAGCACTAAGAATGGTAAAAATGGTTAGCAGTATATCACCGTAATTTATTATTTGCGGCTAACGCAAAGTAGAATCTTCGGTATTAATGGGTTCAGGATCGCCAGTAAATCTGGGTTGTTTATTGATTATATACAAATCTATTATTGATTTGATCCTAGCAAGAAATTCTCTCGTTATAACTTTTATATAATTTTTGCCAGAGGGGGAAGCTACTGCATAACATTGTGTCGTTAAATGATATTTATTAGCGATAAAAACGGCACGCTCACAATGAAATTGCTGAGTAATAATAGTAAATTCATTTAATTTAAATATTTTGTTTGCACGAGCAATTGAATCAAGTGTGCGCAACCCAGCATAATCTAGCGTCATTGCTGAAGCTGGAATCCCTGCTTTTAATAGGTCCTGCTGCATGGTTTGAGGTTCATTGTAATTTTTTTTGGAGTGGTCACCACTTAGCAATAAATGTTGAACTTTTCCTTCTTTAAAAAGTCGTACGGCCCCTTGGATACGATAAAGATAGAAAGGGTTAAGTTGTCCATTACGTAGGTATCTGGAAGTTCCTAATACCAATCCAACCTGTCGCTGACTAATCTGATTGATATCACTGGTAGTTTGTTCTTTGCCTAAATGCATAATCAGTACAAAGGCAATCATAACAGTGGCAATCAGAGTTAGAAGCAAACAAATACTAGTAATTATAAATTTTTTTTGCTTAGAAAATAAAAAATGCATGTAGTAATTAAATTTTAAAAGTAAAACAGGGTTGATTAAATAGATTATTACTCCGGATTATAACCGAAATTCGATGTAATATATGCTGTAAAAGCATATAATGTTAAGTAGATTAATATAAAAATGATACAGAAAATCATATATGTGAATAGTTGAAATTCTAGAAAGTTTTTAAAAAAAATAAATTCTTCGGCGCGAAAGCGTTCATTCCGCTAAAATAGGAAGTATTTATCCACTTTCTGGCTTGGATATATCAGAAAGTGATTGATTGACTGAATGACTTGATATATTTAGCTCACATGAACAATATACGCAATTTCTCTATTATCGCCCATATTGACCATGGGAAGTCGACCCTGGCTGACCGTTTTATTCAATATTGTGGTGGACTAGAAAACCGTGAAATGAGTGCGCAAGTACTCGATTCGATGGATATCGAAAAAGAACGTGGTATTACAATTAAAGCTCAAACCGCTGCCTTAAACTATACTGCGCGCGATGGTCAGACCTATCAGCTTAATTTAATTGATACGCCCGGGCATGTGGATTTCTCGTATGAAGTATCCCGCTCGTTATCCGCTTGTGAAGGCGCTTTGCTGGTGGTTGATGCTTCTCAGGGGGTTGAGGCGCAAACTGTAGCTAATTGCTATACAGCAATTGATCTGGGCGTTGAAGTTATACCAGTGCTGAACAAAATCGATTTGCCCGCAGCTGAACCTGAGCGAGTGATTGAGGAAATAGAAGATATCATTGGTATTGAAGCTGTTGATGCTGTGCACTGCTCAGCCAAAAGCGGCGTTGGTATTGAAGACGTTTTGGAAGAAATTGTCCAAAAAATTCCCGCCCCAAATGGGAATATTGAAGCGCCGTTAAAAGCACTTATTGTAGATTCTTGGTTTGATAACTATGTAGGTGTAGTGATGCTGATCCGCTTGATAGATGGCAAAGTCAGCCTCAAAGATAAAGTTCGTTTTATGGCTACTGGCGCTGAAACTTTAGTTGAGCAATTAGGCGTATTCACGCCTAAGTCAATGCAAAAGCCTGAATTGAAATCCGGCGAGGTCGGTTTTTTAATTACGGGTATTAAGGAACTTGGTTTAGCCAAAGTAGGCGATACAATTACTCTGGTACGCGAACCGGCTGCCGATCCCTTACCGGGCTTTAAAGAAGTTCAGCCTCAGGTCTTTGCTGGATTGTACCCGGTTGAAAGTCATGATTATGATGCATTGCGTGAGGCATTGGAAAAGCTACAGCTTAATGATGCAGCATTGAAATTTGAACCAGAAGTATCGCAGGCACTGGGTTTTGGATTCCGCTGTGGTTTTCTGGGTCTGTTGCATCTGGAAATAGTGCAAGAGCGCTTAGAACGCGAATTTGATATGGATCTAATCACTACTGCACCAACAGTAATTTATGAGATTATGCTCAAAAATGGCGAACGCGTTGAAATTGAAAATCCATCCAAGCTACCTGATCTTGGCAGCGTGGAAGCCATTTATGAGCCGATCATCACCGCTACTATTCTGGTGCCGCAGGAATACGTGGGTGCAGTTATGACTTTATGTAACCAAAAACGCGGTGTTCAGAAAAATATGCAGTATATGGGTCGGCAAGTAATGTTGACCTATGATATGCCGATGAATGAAGTTGTAATGGACTTTTTTGATAAGCTTAAATCCACTTCACGCGGCTATGCTTCATTAGATTACGAATTCTTAGAATTCCGGGCTGCCGATTTGGTTAAGCTGGATATTCTGGTTAATAGTGAGAAAGTTGATGCGCTCAGTTTGATTGTCCATCGCAGTAATTCTGTGTACCGTGGTCGTGAACTGGTAGCTAAAATGCGTGAACTGATTCCAAGGCAGATGTTTGATATTGCAGTACAAGCGGCTATCGGAGGCAAAATTATTGCACGCGAGAACGTTAAAGCCTTGCGTAAGAATGTTTTAGCAAAATGTTATGGTGGTGATATAACCCGTAAGAAAAAACTATTGGAAAAACAAAAAGCAGGAAAAAAACGCATGAAACAGGTAGGTAATGTTGAGATTCCTCAGTCAGCCTTTTTAGCGATATTACAAGTTGGAGATTAAACAGATGTCAAATACGATGATTATCGGTGCGGGTATATTGCTGGTGCTGGGGATATTATTGTTCCTCAAAAGCAGTAAAAAACGTGAAGAGAATGGTGAATGGAGTGCCAAATTGCAATGGGGTTATCTGCTGATGCTTGTAGGCATATTTGGCCTTCTTTCTATAATTATGAGCTTTACCGCGGTATTACTGCTGTTTGTATTACTTACCGGTATAACCTGGTATGGACACCGCAAAAATTGCAAAAAAAATGCCAATCATGAAGATAATAACCATTTTACCGATTACATGAGTGGTTTTTTCCCCATTATCTTAGTTGTATTTGTATTACGTACTTTTATTGCTGAACCTTTTCAGATACCCTCTAGCTCAATGCGCCCTGGATTAGTTCCCGGTGATTTTATTCTGGTCAACAAGTTTAGTTATGGTATTCGCGTGCCAATTTTGAATAATGTGCTTGTCCCTACTGGTAAGGTTGAGCGTGGAGATGTAGTGGTATTTAACTATCCTGAAAACACCCGAATCAATTATATTAAACGGGTAATTGGTTTGCCCGGTGACACAATTACTTATAAAAATAAAATTTTGATTATCAATGGCAAACAGGCCAGTGAGATAAACGCGCCTGACCTATATGAGTATACGGATGCTATACCCAAATATGGTTCAATTTCAATACGGGCACAACCGTTTAAAGAATTATTGGATAATAAATATATCCAAATACTTAAAATTCAACAGCAACCAGCTGTTATCCTGCAGGGAATACATTCTAATTATCCTGATCAGGAATTATGCACTTATTACCCAGATGGCAGTGGATTTAGTTGTAAGGTACCGGAAGGTAAATATTTTATGATGGGTGATAATCGCGATAACAGTGAGGACAGTCGCTATTGGGGCTTTGTTGATGATAAGTTAATGGTTGGTAAAGCTTTTTTGGTCTGGTTGAATATGGGTGATTTAAAACGCATTGGAACGAGCATCAACTAATATTGTTTTAAACAGGCACACCAATGCAGATTGGTGTGCATTAAAGTTATCTACACAAAAAAGTGCTATCGACATTTAGTGAATATTCGATAGAAAGTCTTATTGGAATTTTAATCAATATAGTAAATAATCATTACTAGGTTGCAGCAATAATCTGTCTGATGCTGCTGTTCATCTGGTAATACACCATAAAGTATGGATAATGAATAAAACTGATGTACGTCATCAAAATGCTTTGCGCCATGTGCAAAAAATGCTGGGTTATACCTTTAAAGAAAATCAGTTGCTGCAGCAAGCTCTGACTCATCGCAGCTATAGCACGAAGCATAATGAACGCCTAGAGTTTGTCGGTGATTCAATACTGAACTATACTGTTGCCCAAATGTTATTTAAGGCTTTTCCGCGCTTATCTGAAGGAGAATTATCGCGGATGCGTGCCAATTTGGTGAATCAGGATACTTTAGCTAAAATTGCCATGGAATTGAGCATTGGTGATGCCCTATTATTGGGTAGTGGCGAATTAAAAAGTGGCGGCTTTCGCCGACCATCAATTCTGGCTGATGCCATGGAAGCGTTATTTGCCGCCGTCAGCTTTGATGCGGACTTCAATACTGCTGAATCGGTTGTACGCCATCTTTATACTGAAAGAGTAAGACAAATAAATCCTAACGATAGTGGCAAGGATGCTAAAACCCGTTTACAGGAAAGTTTACAAGCTCGGCGGTTGGGGCTACCAAAATATCGGATTATTGGTCAAATTGGTGAAGGCAGTGAACAGCAATTTGTTGTTCAATGCGATCTGGGAGAATTAGGTTTTCAAACTGAAGCCAGTGGGCATAGTCGACGCGAAGCGGAACAACAAACTGCGGAAACTGCTCTCAAATGGTTAGAACAAAATTATCCATTTGGCAAATTAGTAAGCAAGTAGTCTGAGTAAAAGGTAAACTTAATGAAATTTTTTGGCATAATATTTTTACTCTTAGTAAACATGGTTATAGCTAAACCAATCAGAGCTTCGGAAGATATATATTCCAATATCAAATATGAAGCTGGCAAAGATTATTTAGTCGAACAACTGGGCATATCAGAGCAAAAAGATCATTTTGGTCGTGATTTTTTTGCAGATCCAAAAGATTTCAAAAAAATCTTGGCATTAGTGGATCCTGAGTTAGCTACTCAAGGAAAATGGCAATCTATGGGAATCCAACCATGGCCTAACAATCCAGGAAATTTCCTATTTATTGCCTGTGAAAACAAAGCAAACCAAGATGAGCAGTTTTTTTGCTCGAATCCATCACAAGGTAAAACCATCATTGCCTTATTAAAATATAACGCAAAAAAAGAATTCACTCTGGCGGCTAAGCCTTGGATCAATCATAGCGTAGATAAAGAGGATGATTCAAATGACCATAACACGGCATTTTTACTAAGAAACGGTGATAGCAACGAAATCATCGGTAGGGGACGCCCAACAGGTTTTGATTTTACACCCTATCGATTAAGTCCTAAGATTCCAGCCTTTGGCTTGAAATACATTGTGACTCATAATCAACACCCAGCTAAAACGATAGATGAAGGTGTCATGCTTTTTGCTGTCATCAATGGTCATTTACGTCAGGTATTTAATGCTCCAACCTATCATTTGGCTTATGATGCCGAAATAGCGGATGATGGTAGCATCCATTTGCATAGCATATCAGATGAAAAAATTTATCAGATCATAATTAGTTCTAATTCTTTTTATAAGGGAATGTATTATGTTGATTGGATAAATAAACGCGCTGGTGCTTTAACGGCCAATCGGTACGTTTGGAATGGTACTGAGCAGTATAAAGCTTATATATCCTATGGTTATGATGAGAAAAAATAATTTTACAGTATTATTGATGATTGGATTGTCATCAAGTTAATCGCTATATTTAAGTTTAATCTAAAATTTTATTCGCCATAGAATCTTTGATTTTGTTGGTAAATTTACAATATCAATTGAAAAAAGTATTTGGGTAGAAACATGTCTATTTTACTCTATTAACAGGTATTGTAATATAAGTTTAAGGACATTAAGAATGAAATACTTTTGTCTATTCTTTTTTTTGGTATGTAATTTGGTTAATGGCAAAGTGGTACCTTCACTTGATAAGGTGGATGCCATCATTAAAAATGATGCTGGGAAAGAATATTATGCACAACAAATGCACGGTACTAAACCTAAAGATTCTTTTGGTTTTAATTTTTATACAAACCGTGAAGACTTCAGCAAAATTTTGAGTGTTGTGGATCGTCGTTTATCTCATCCGCGTGAATGGGATTTCATAGGTCTTAAGCCTTGGCCTAGTCAAACGAATACCTATATTTTTATTGCTGGCAGAGAAAATGAAAATCCCCAAAATAGAAAAATAGTCATTGCAGTATTAAAAAAAGATCAACAAGGAGAATTTTCATTACTGGCAAAACCATGGACAGATATAAAAGATAATCATCTAACCAATGCATTTTTAATGTCTAATGATATAGGGGATGTGTGTACCGGCAACCCTGAACGCTACGATTTTGCTTCCTATCGTTTGAGTCCTAATATTTTGGCATTTGGCATCAGATATATAGCCCATGTTGGTTATTCCGGTGGTGGTGCTATAGATGAAGCCATTACGCTGTTTGCAATTATCGACGGTCAATTGCGCCCGGTATTTGCAGCGCCCACCTACCATTTTGCCAACTATGCCGGAGACTGGCATGAGGATGGTACCCGGGATCATGACATTCAAGAAAATGAATATATTATCCAAGTTTTGCCAACTTCTACTCATGGGATGAAAGATCTAAAATGGTCAGAACTTGGCAAAGCGAAGAAAATCAAACCCGTTATCTATAGATGGAATGTTGCCAAAAAAAAATATGTTAAGAATTAAGTTAGCAACATACTATCCATATGTTATGGTGATTGACTTCACTGCCGCTAATTAACACAAAATATAATTTATTGAATATTTTATTGTTTATTCAGTTAAAATTCATAGTAAAGAGTATTATTTATTATTAATGTGGATTAAATATAATGCCTGAAGCTTCAAATCCTGATTATTCACACTCTTCCAAAGATTTTCGCTGTGGATTCATTGCCATTGTCGGCCGTCCGAATGTGGGCAAATCGACATTGATGAATCATCTAATTGGCCAAAAAATCAGTATTACCAGTAAAAAAGCGCAAACAACACGGCATAAAGTCAATGGCATTTATACTGACAATGAAGCCCAACTGGTGTTTGTGGATACACCGGGATTTCAAACTTACCATCGCAATGCACTTAATGACCGCTTAAATCAGAATGTTACCGAAGCAGTGGCTGGAGTAGATGTGATTGTATTTGTGATCGAAGCTTTGCGCTTTTCCGATGCTGATCGCGAAGTATTGCAAAAACTGCCGCGCCATGTTCCGGTAATTTTGGTGATTAACAAAGCCGATAAAGCTAAAGTACAAGAGAGTAATGTGCTGCAAGGTTTTATTGATGAAGTGCAACAGGAATGTTCTTTTGCAAAGGTGTCGGTAGTTAGTGCCAAACACGGCTTAGGTATTGCACAATTGATACATATGCTCAAACCGATGCTGCCGCTAGGTATACCATTGTATCCTGAGGACATGGTTACCGATAAAACATCCAGATTTTTGGCAATGGAAATTGTGCGGGAAAAGCTGTTTCGTTATTTGGGAGAAGAGTTGCCGTATGCGATGAATGTTGAAGTTGAACAATTTGAAGAAAATGAAGAAATCTACCGGATTTATATTGCTGTGCTGGTTGATAAAGTAAGCCAGAAAGGAATCTTAATAGGTAAGGGTGGGGAAAAATTGAAAAAAATTTCAACTGAAGCTCGTCTTGATATGGAGAAACTGTTTGCTACTAAGGTATTTTTGAAGGTTTGGGTTAAAGTTAAATCTGGCTGGGCCGATGATGTGCGCTTTCTGCGTGAATTGGGCTTGTAACTGTTTCTGCAGACTGCTTCAATTTAACCGCTTAGGTGCTGGTTTAATAAATCATTTTACTTTAATGTTTCAAATATAAAATTTAAATAATTTACCTGCGTTGTGTTGATCTTTAGGATAGGGGCAGGGCTTTCAGACAACTGATAGATTCAGTTACTATTATTATCACTTAATCATGATGTTATGATAAATTTTGTGTGTATTGATATAAGCTAAATTCTAAATCACTAATCAGAAAATTTTTCTATTTCATTTGTTTGCTCAGCAAAGTGGATACTGCAATTGCATCGATACATGTATGATGATTGGGGGAATTTGCTTTGTTTGAAGATGGCGTACTACGCTTAAAGCCTTATTCACTTTGATCAATAGGACAATTGATAAAGTGAATACCATAAATATGTCGCTAATCGTTGCGATTTTGACTTACAAGGTCGTTATGACGAATCACATGTTATGGTTGCTCCAATCGGGATGATGGCGCTGTTGATTAATGAAGTTGTCCCTTTTGTAATGTTGCATCCGTCTAATCAGATAAAATCAATTTAAATTTTACTGAAAATAGAGCTGATGCAAAGCGTTCTTTAGCCGACAACCAACCTTTTAGAATATTTATCACTTTGTACAATGTGTACAATTTAATTAATCCCTCAAGGAAATAAATTAAATTATGTTAAATTGTTAAAATAAATAGAAGAGATGAATTGATTATTATAAACCAACAAAAATAATAATCTGAATTCGTCAATTACGTTTGCTTATAACCAATTTTATATCTTAAGTACATTGATAAAAAAATTAAAAATCTTATTTGGTATATATGCAGCTTCTCTATACTTCATATGACTATAAGCAACTGATCGCGGCCAGCAGCAACCGCAATTGGCGTTGTTGGCTTATCGGCCTAATGACGCAATGTTTTCTTATCAGTTTTTGCCCATATTAACGGTAGCAAATTATTGTGGACTGACTAATTCTGTTAGCCAGATAATGAATGTTATCAGTAAAGTGATTCGGAAGATTGGCTTTGGCTTGAAGTCATCCAACAAGCTTCGTAAAATAAACAATTTTATTTTATTGATTTACTATGCAACTTCACTTAGTTGTTAATACCTTTGGTTCATATCTGCAACGACAATATGGTGAAAAAATCTATAAATTGACTCTACATGGTGGTTTTAGCTGTCCCAACCGTGATGGTACGATTGGGGTCGGTGGTTGTACTTTTTGTAATGTGGCTTCAATTATTGATGAATCTATTCAGGTTAACTCTATTTCCGATCAGCTTGCCCTACAAGCTCATCAAATGAAGAAATCCAAGCGTTTTCTTGCTTATTTTCAAGCTTACACCAGTACGTATGCTGAAGTTAAAACACTTAAGAAAATGTATGAAGAGGCTTTAAACTCTACTGACATTGTTGGGCTGTGTGTGGGAACCCGCCCAGACTGTGTGCCTGATGAAGCACTTGATTTATTAGCTGAATATCACGCCAAAGGATATGAAGTTTGGTTAGAACTTGGTTTACAGACTGCTCAGGATGAAATCTTAGAAAATATTAATCGAGGGCACAACTTCAATGATTATCAGCGCACCGTGCAGAAAGCACGACTACTTGGAATCAAAGTTTGTACTCATTTAATTATTGGTCTGCCCAATGAAACCAAGCAGGATAATTTAATTACACTGGATAAAGTGTTGAGTTGTGGTGTTGATGGCTTAAAACTGCATCCACTGCATATTGTTGATGGTAGCTTTATGGCTATTGCGTGGAGAGCTGGGCGTCAGGATGTATTGTCATTAGCAAATTATGTTGATATTGCTGGTGATATGATACGACGTACACCATCTAACATTTTATATCATCGCATCTCGGCTAATGCTAGAAAACCCACATTATTAGCTCCTGATTGGTGTGAAAACCATTGGACGTCTATGAATGCAATAGATCATAATTTGCGAACATTTGGTGCTCAAGGAAGTGCGATTGGAGACTGTTATGAATTTAAATGATCAATGAAGAATAAAAAATGGAACTTTAAAAATGGTTTAAGTGGACAATTTTAATATTGTATATATATTCTCAGGTGGATGACTAAGTTTTGTTGGCGTTAAATAAGATGACGTTTAAAAATTCAGGGTTTATTTACCAGAATAATTGGTTAATTATTGGACCATTGTTATAGAAATCTGCTGACTTATATATTGTAAAATATCATCGGTTTTAATACTGCTACTTAATTTTTAAGATTGTTTCAATTATTTCGTCACTAAGTGGTATACCTGACTACAAATCATTAATGCGTTTTATGTTGTTAAATATATTACAATTTGTTCAACACTGTATCAGACAAGCAATTAAGGCAGGTGATACAGTCATTGATGCTACGGCCGGTAATGGGCATGACACTGTTTTTTTAGCACAATGTGTTAGCAGTGATGGTCAGGTATTGGCTTTTGATATTCAACCTGCCGCATTAGAGATTACCAGACATAAATTGCTGCAACTGGATTTATTATCACGAGTTCAACTGATACAGTCAGGACATGAACGCATGCAGGAATTCTGTGATGATCGTGTCAGCGTAATTATGTTCAATTTAGGTTATTTGCCCGGGGCTGACAAACAATTTACCACCCAAGCGGCAAGCAGTCTGCAAGCAATACAGGCGGGATTGAATTTGCTGGCTAAAGATGGCTTAATCAGCATTGTGCTGTATCCAGGACATGAGCAGGGCAAAATCGAAGCGATATTAGTTGAACAATGGGCAGCTAATTTGCCACAAAAAGAAGTGACCGTGTTGCAATATCGTTTTATGAACCGGGTAAACAATGCACCTTATGCACTGCTACTACAGAAAAGAATATAATATTGTTTTAGAAAATCAAAATTTACTTAATATTGTCTGAGTAAAATGCCAGACATCATCATTATATGGAAATCGAATGATGAAACTAAAAAGTTTTTTGGCTTTAGCTGCCCAGGTATTACGCCGTCTTGATGCAATATTGCCACCTGAATTGCAGGAGCCGGATTGGTCGGCAATTGCGTTTCGCTGGCAAAAACTTGGCAATAAAGGCACATTAGAAAGTCTGCCACGTCCACATACTTTCGCTTTAGACCGTTTGGCCGCGGTTGATGAGCAGCAACGGCAACTGGTACGCAACACAGAACAGTTTTTAGCCGGCCGACCAGCTAACAATGTCCTGATGACAGGTGCACGTGGCACAGGTAAATCTTCGCTGGTTAAGGCTTTGCTACATCATTACGCAGCAGCAGGGCTGCGGCTGATTGAAGTGGACAAAAGTGATTTGTTGACCTTACCCGCGTTGTTAACTGTGCTGAAATCTCGACCGGAAAAGTTTATTTTGTTTTGTGATGATTTGTCTTTTGAAGCGGGTGAAGACAGTTATAAGGCATTGAAAACAACACTGGATGGCGGTTTATCGCAACGGTGTGATAATGTGTTGGTGTATGCCACATCAAACCGGCGCCATTTAATGCCGGAATATATAGCAGAAAATCTGACTAATCCTAATAATGGTGAAATTCATCCACAGGAAGCCGTAGAAGAGAAAGTTTCCTTATCTGACCGTTTTGGTTTATGGCTAAGTTTTTATCCGTTTGATCAGGATGCTTATTTAAAAGCTGTACAAAACTGGTTGGAAGATGCTGGATTAGAGTTGGATGAAACCAGTAGGAAAGCAGCATTAAACTGGAGTCAGATTCGTGGTAGTCGATCCGGTCGGGTTGCATGGCAATTTGTCTGTGACTGGGCTGGTAGGGAACCAGAGCAACGGATTATATCAAATTGATAAACATATAGATTATTTTCCATACATTTAAATCAGTTTTAATTGGTATTTTTCTGCGGCGATAACTGAATGTAGTGATTTAATATATGGACTAATCAAATAAATCGGATTGTTGCTGAACTGGCAATACCTGCACAGTGCTTTCACCTTGAGCAAAACGAATATGCAGGCGTTGACCCAGCTTGAGCTTATCGCCGTTGCGAATAACATGTCCATGCTGATCTGAGACGACACTGTAGCCACGAGCCAGAATATTTAGCGGAGATATTGCTGCTAATACCGTGCTTTGCTGTTGTAGATTCTGTTGAGCTTGAGTAAAAATATTGTTCCAGCTTTGCTGAAGTAAAATACTTTTTTGTAGCAAATATCGCCGTGCATAGGCGGTTTGTGGTCTGGCTGCATGTAATGCACGTTGTTGTTGTAATAAATATTGTTGCTGCTGTTTCATTTGCCTGTGCATGCTGATCTGTAATTGGTGCTGAATACCTACCAGTTGCTGTTGCTGTTGCAGCAAGTTCTGCTGTGGATGTTTCAGTTGTCGCGCCAACCAATCCAGTTTTTGAGAAGCATCATAATAGTGCTGCTGTAGTAATTGTCCTAAACGAGCTTGCCACTGCTTAACCTGCTGTCGTAAATAGGTCTGGTCTGGGCTGACTAATTCCGCGGCGGCAGTCGGCGTTGGAGCGCGGACATCGGCGGCAAAATCGGTTAAAGTAAAATCGGTTTCATGGCCGATCCCGCTAACTATCGGAATATCACTGGCAGCCACCGCTCTGACTACTATTTCTTCATTATATGACCACAGATCTTCAATACTGCCGCCGCCACGACAAATAATAAGTACATCAGCCTGTTTATGTTGATTGGCTGTCGCAATAGCAGCGGCAATCTGCTGTTCACTACCTGCACCCTGTACTGCTGTTGGATAAACAATTACGCTGATCCCAGCGTGACGACGGCGTAAAGTAGTGACAACATCGCGCAAAGCGGCCGCAGCTAGACTCGTAATAATGCCAACAACTTTCGGTGAATCTGGTAATGAGCGCTTACATTCTGAAGCAAACAAGCCTTCGGCAGTGAGCTGTTGTTTTAAGCATTCATAAGCTTCAAACAACTGTCCCAAACCTATATGACGCACAGCATTGACAGTAATTTGAAATTCACCTCTTGCTTCATAAATGCTGATCTTACCGGCAACTTCCAGATGGTCACCTTCCTGCAAAGGGCGACCTAGCTGCTGAGCAATCCCTTTGAATAAAACGCATCTGACTTGCGCCCGTGCATCTTTGAGTGAAAAATAGTAATGACCGCTGGCCGCACGAGTTAAATTTGAGACCTCTCCAGCTACCCAGAGGCCAATCAAATTTTCTTCTAATAATTGGCGAGCACAGGCATTTAGCTCGGAAACACTCAAAGCAGTAGTAGGACTAAAGATATCAGACATAAACAGGATAGAATTTCACACAATCAGGTAAAGGTATTATACGTGGTTTTGCACTCTGATTCAGATAAAAGGAGCTGACATGTTATAGTGTCACTTTGTTTAGCAATGAATATTGACATGGTAGGGTTAGCCCAAATTATCGAGCAGCACTGGAAATATCAAAATAAACTGCTGTCAGTTTTATTATGGCCATTGGCGCGGATTTTTCAAATCATTGCTGCTTTAAGACGTAGTCTGTACCGATATGGCTGGATAAAAGTGTACTGTTTACCGTGTCCGGTGGTGGTGATCGGGAATATTCATGTTGGCGGAGTGGGTAAAACCCCACTGGTGGCAGCTTTAGTACGATCATTACAGCAAAAAAATATCCAAGTCGGTATCATCAGCCGTGGTTATGGTCGACAAAGCAAAGACACAATAGTTATTGACGATCTAACTTCGGTCTCTGCTGCCGGAGATGAGCCGCTGATGTTATACCGTCAGTTATCAGTCCCTGTAGCAGTAGGGAAAACACGTTTAGCTGCCGGTCAGGCTTTATTAAGGCAATATCCAGAGTTACAGATTATTATCAGTGATGATGGTTTGCAGCATTATGCGTTAAAACGTGATCTAGAAATAGTAATTATTCCAGCTACCGATGTTGGCAAAAGGCTGGATCTGTTACCCAATGGTCCGTTACGAGAACCTTTATCGCGCCTACAATCGACAGATGGTATATTATTTAGTCAGGGCAATCCATCTTTAATGCATAATCCGGTTGTGCAGAATTTAATTACCGACAAATGGTATGGTTACAGTTCGTTAAAATATGGGCATTTTTATCTTTTCAATCAACCACAGCAGCGTGCAATGCCCAGTGATTTTGCTGGCAGGAACTGTGCAGCCATTGCAGCTATTGGTCGGCCAGAAAGATTTTTTCAGGCCCTACAGCAATTGGGAATTGAGTTATCAGCAACTGTGACACTACCTGATCATGCAACTATCACTATTGATGACTGGCCAGATGCAGATGTTGTATTCATTACGGAAAAAGATGCAGTCAAGCTTGCTGAACCATTAAATAGGGAAGTATGGATTCTGCCCCTGGAAGCAGTGATCATTCCGGATCTGAGCGGATGGATTGTGCAGCGACTACACTTATCCAGCATAGTCAAGTAATTGTATTTAAATCGGCTGGAAAAATAATGCCCTTATTATGATGGAAATATATGCCTAGTTGTTGGCCTAGATGATAAAATTCAAGATTATGATTACGCATATAATCTATGTAAACTCAACTAACAGACAAAGAATAATTGCAGAAGTTAAAAAAAAGTATATTATGTTTGCTGGGCTTTGTTATGCCATGAAGGAATGAATATGAATCAAAAATATCTGGATATTCTGGTATGTCCGCAATGTCAGGGCAAACTGGAATGGCACGCATCACGACAAGAATTATGGTGTAAAGCTTCACACCTGGCTTATCCGGTCAAAGATGGTATTCCCTATATGCTGGTTAACGAGGCACGCCAATTAACTGATGAAGAATGTGCAGAAGCTATATGAGCGCATTTGTTGTCCTTATTCCAGCTCGGCTGTCATCAAGTCGCCTACCTAACAAAGCGTTGGCCGATATTCATGGCAAGCCAATGGTTGTGCGTGTAGCTGAACGGGCCGCTTTAAGTAGCGCAAGCCGTGTGGTGGTGGCTACTGATCATGTGAATATTTTGTCTGTCTGCCAGAAACATGGCGTTGAAGCTGTTTTAACCAGTAATCAGCATGAAAGTGGTACACACCGACTGGCAGAAGCCGCGACTATTTTGGATCTGCCTACAGAAACCTGTGTGGTTAATGTGCAGGGCGATGAACCTTTGATTGAGCCAAAATTGATAAATGCTGTGGCTATTCAGTTGCAACAAAGTAATGCCCCTATGGCAACGGCGGCACATGCATTAACTGATTTTGTTGATTTTAACGATGCCAACTGTGTCAAAGTGGTGTTGGATAAAAACCAAAATGCACTTTATTTCAGCCGCGCTCCAATCCCATGGCCGCGGGAACTGATGCGCTCAGGAGAGCGAACCGTACCTGCTACAATGCCAATATACCGTCATATTGGTATTTATGGTTATCGAGTAGCATTTTTACGTCAATATGTTAATCTAGCGTCATCCCCATTAGAAAAGGTCGAATCGTTAGAACAATTACGTGTATTATGGTATGGATATAATATTGCTGTACAAATTACTGCACATGCTCCTGCTGCTGGGGTGGATACTGCTGCCGATCTGGAACGAGTACGATCCAATTGGAAAAGTTAGCTACTAACAATCTGATTTTTTTCAGACTATACAAATTATCAAAAAATTTTTTTAGGAAGACTAATGAAAATCTTACTATTGGGGGCACCCGGTGCTGGCAAAGGTACACAAGCACAGTTTATCACTGCTGCATTGAGTATCCCGCAAATTTCTACTGGTGATATGCTGCGAGCGGCAGTGAAAGCCGGTACTCCTTTGGGACTGGAAGCCAAGAAAATCATGGATGCAGGTGGTTTAGTGCGTGACGACATCATTATCGGACTGGTTAAAGAACGGATTACACAACCGGATTGTGCTAATGGCTTTCTATTTGATGGTTTTCCGCGCACTTTGGCTCAAGCTGAGGCAATGGAAAAAGCCGGTGTACAGCTTGATTCAGTGGTGGAAATTGCTGTACCCGATGAAGTGATCGTTGAGCGCATGTCCGGGCGTCGTGTTCATCTTCCATCTGGTCGTACTTATCATATTGTTTATAATCCGCCCAAAGTGAGCGGCCATGATGATGAAACTGGGGAAGAATTAATTCAGCGGGATGATGATCTAGAAGAAACGGTTAAGAAACGTTTGAAAGTTTATCACGAGCAAACTGAAGTACTAATTGATTTTTATAATCATCAGCATGGTGATGGTGCACCACAGTACATCAGGGTTGACGGTACTGAACCAGTTGAAACAGTTAAAACACAAATTCTTGCAGCTCTAAAAATGTAGTGAAATATAAAGCTGTCTGACGTTGAAGCAAATGTAGACAGCTTTATTTTATACAGCCTTTGCTATTTCTGTTAAAATTTTAAGACAATATTGATTATTATTGGTAATGGTTGTCAATAAGCTGAATGTTGGAGAGATTGTCTGATGAATTACGCCAAATTAGTTGTAACCGCGTTAATGATGGTATCTTGTACTTGTGCTCTCGCACGTAAAGACAGTTTATTTAACGAACACTATATCGGTTCAGATGAAGATGAATCTTGGCAAGAACATGTTGTTGCGTTACCTGATTATCCTAAGGGAAACGAAAAATGGGCTGATATTTATGTTAGTCAGACTTATCGTGGTCGGCCAAAATTAATGCTGGATAATATTTTCATTAACACAGATAAAACGGTGCACTTTATTTTAAATCAGCAATCTGATCAAGGTATTAATAATTTAACGGCTGAAGCCATGCACTGTCCAAGTCGGCGCAGTAAAATTTTTGCTTACGGAGATGATGTCAACAAACGCTGGATTCAACCACGCAACAGTCAATGGAAAGTCATTGGTACTACTTTAAGTCAGTTAGATAAAGTTCGATCAGTATTGTATCAAACTTTTTGTGAAGATGGATTGCCTTTGAATCAACAAGATCTGATACAACGTATTACAACCCGCGCCATGCGCTAGACAGGATTGATCATGGAATGGTTTAGTGATGCTCATATCTGGTGGTTGTTAATCATCGGTTTTAGTGCCGGTTTGATGGATGCCGCTGTAGGCGGTGGTGGGTTGTTACAGATACCAGGACTTTTTGGAGCCTTACCGGCACAAACCAGTGTACCTGTTGTTTTGGGGGTTAATAAATTTGCATCAGCCAGTGGTACGTTGGTAGCCGCGGTACAATACACTAAGCGTATTCCGGTACCATGGGCAATGTTGTTGCCAGCTGCCGTTCTTGCGTTTATTTTTTCCTATCTGGGTTCGCATGTTGTGGTTTATCTGCCTACAGCATGGATGAAACCGTCCATTCTGGTTATTTTAATTGTGATGGCGGTTTATACTTTTCTGAAAAAAGATCTTGGACAGGTTCAGCGTCAGAGCCATCTTAGCCGGCGCGAATATGTTTTTGGTCTGTTTATGGGTGCATTAATCGGTCTGTATGATGGTATTTTTGGTCCAGGTACTGGTAGTTTGCTGGCTTTTATATTTGTGCGCTTTTTTGCCTTTGATTTCATTACTGCTACCGCATCTTCAAAAGTCATCAATCTTACGACCAATCTGGCCGCACTGATTTTCTTTATTCCAAACCATTATGTGGTGTGGCACTGGGCAATTCCATTGGCTGTCGCTAATTTAACTGGCGGGTTAATCGGTGCCAGATTGGCTATGCGTGGTGGCAGTAAACTATTGCGCAAAGGATTTATTATTTTATTATGTATTATGATTGGTAAATTTGGCTGTGATTTACTTTAATTTTTATTTGAAATAATATTTTCTCGGTATATTATAGTTTTATCGTCTTCGGTTGCTTGTTTAAAGCTCTGTATTGCTGGCAGACGTATTTGTTATTTGGTTAGATTTGCGTTTGTGCCGGAAAAATTGCTGCAATAATTCTTTGGATTCAGCTGCCAGTATTCCGCCCAGAACGGCGGTATGCGTATTAAGCTGGCGATTGTTAAATAAATTAATTACACTGCCAGCAGCACCGGTTTTGATTTCAGCAGTACCATAGATCACTCTTTTCACTCTGGCTTGTATTAAGGCGCTGGCACACATGGCACAAGGCTCCAGAGTGACATATACATCACAATCCTGTAAGCGATAATTACTCAGTGCTTTACTGGCAGCGGTTAGCGCCTGTATTTCAGCATGGTGGCTGATATTATGGTCGGTAATACAACGATTATAGCCATAACCAATGAGATTATTTTCGTATACCACAACTGCACCTACCGGCACTTCATTCAGTAACTGTGCCTGCTGCGCTGCATGTAATGCCTGTTGCATCCAGTGTTGCATGATTTTTGCAGACGGAAACAGGGCTACTGGTGGATGCTGTTTTATTTGTTGACGCCAAAATGTTTTCTCTTCAGCGCTCAAGCTCTGTGCAGCACGGTTTTCCACTAAAGCGATAAATTGCCATAACACGCTTTCAGTGCTACTTGTGCTGATGTTTTTTAACTGTAAAAAAGCGGTAATGGCACCACGCCGCTGTAAATCTTCTACACAGTGTATATCAAGCTGTTTTAGGATAGCTATGGTTTTAGGCGTTAAGGGGGGGGTAGTAAATGGCGTACTCATAGGCAAATGGAATGAATGTTGCCCATTATCCTACTATAAATCTGGTCAATTTAAAAAAGAATTTGATCTGCGTAAATTATGTGATTATTACTGAATATGGTTTGTGTATGTACAGATTAAATGTAATATCTTACTCAGTCAATCCAGCAGCTCATGTTGTGGTATGAGGATGGGACAATCTGCCTGTTGGCAGAATTGTCTGGAAAATAAAACTGAGGTATTGAATAATTAAGCCACATTGATACAACTAAATAATTTCTATTCTGCAAAGTGAAATGATTGAGTTCATTTTAAAAAGTTATAATTCGATAACTTTTGATTTGTTATTTGGCTTGATGTTGCTCGATAACAGCTTGTTCTATAGCAGCTTGATGCACTTCATCGCTGTAATCCTGCTGTTGTTCCGCCATAATCCCTAATTTAATAAATAATGCCTGATCTTTTTCTATCTGAGGATTAGCTGTTGTTAATAATTTATCTCCATAGAATATAGAATTAGCTCCTGCTAAAAAAGCTAATGCCTGTGTCTGTTCATTCATTTGTTGCCTTCCTGCCGATAAACGTACATAGGATTCTGGCATTATAATACGGGCAACAGCAATCATTCTGATAAAATCAAACGGTTCTATATCTGGTTCATTTTCTAGAGGTGTACCTTTAACTTTAACTAGATTATTAATGGGAACGCTTTCTGGATGTTGTGGTAAATTGGCTAATTGAATTAATAAATTTGCGCGATCACTGACTGACTCTCCCATACCCAGAATACCACCTGAACAAATTTTCATACCTGCATCTCTCACGTAAGCCAATGTCTGCAATCGATCATTGTATGTATGAGTAGTGATGATGTGACTATAAAATTCGGGTGAAGTATCCAAGTTATGATTATAGTAGTCTAATCCGGCTTCGGCCAAAGCATGGGCTTGATCTGATGTTAATTTACCTAAAGTCATACAAGTTTCCATGCCTAATGCTTTTACGCCTTTTATCATCTCTAAGACATAAGGCATATCTCTGACGGTAGGCTGTTTCCATGCTGCTCCCATGCAAAAACGGGTTGAACCTATGGCTTTAGCCGCTTTGGCTTTCTCTATGACCTTTTGTACCTCAAGTAATTTTTCTTTATCTAATCCTGTATTGTAATGGCCGGACTGGGGACAGTATTTACAATCTTCCGGGCAGGCACCTGTTTTAATCGATAATAAGGTTGATACTTGTACTTCATTTGAATTGAAGTGTTGCCGGTGTACAGTTTGAGCCTTAAAGATAAGATCGTTAAAAGGTAGTTGAAATAGTTCCATAACTTCAGGCAAGACCCAGTTATGACGAATAATGCCCAATGACATAATAATTTCCTTTAGTAATAAGCTTGGGATTTTCAATACTGCATACAATTCAATGCTATATTGCCAACCATTTAAAATTATTAAATTGACAAGAAATGGGGATAGGTGTGCAGACAGATGTTGTTTTATCAAAAGTTAATGTCTGTTCGCATCAGTTTTCTCCTCAGCATTGGAAATTGCGATAATACGCTATCATTTGTGACTATGCTAATATTTTTAAATTTTAAAGGCATAATAACGGTAATGGTATCGCGCTGAGGTAAATCTTTTACGCAATGTATATCAAGCTGTTTTAAAATGATTCTGGTTGAGAACCAGAAGTAGTATTCTGTCTGGCTAGGGCATTATTCTGCTGTGAATCTGGTTAATCTTGGAAAAGGAATTTGATATGCAAAATTGTGTGATTATTACTGGTCATAATCGCGGTTTGGGGCGCGCTCTGGCTGAATATTATCTGACTCAGGAAATCAGTGTGGTTGGTCTGTCGCGACATGGCTGGGACAATCCACCAGAACGATTATTGCAATATGTGATTGATTTTGCTGATGCTGAGGCTTTAGCTACACTTGTACAATCAGCCAGTTGGCAGAATAATCTGGAAAATAAGAATGAGGTGATTCTGATTAATAATGCTGGAATCGTGGAACCGAATGCACTGGCTGGTCAGCAGGACTATGATGCGATTATTAAAGCGATAGCGGTGAATATTACTGCACCATTATTATTAACCAATGCAGTTATTGCAGCAGCTACTAAGGCAGATATTCGTATTGCACATATCAGTAGTGGTGCTGGCCGTCATGCTATAGCCGGCTGGAGTGTTTATGGTGCTACCAAGGCTGCGCTGGATCAGCATGCAGCAGTTGTAGCTGCCGAGAATCATCCACGCGTACGTATTGCCAGTATTGCGCCCGGAGTGGTGGATACCAATATGCAGCAGAATATTCGTTCGGCGAATGCGGAAAAATTTCCGCTGGTACATAATTTCATTAATTTAAAGGCGAAAAATCAATTACAAAGTGCTGAAGATACGGCATATCAGGTTGCGACCATGATTGCAGCGGAAGATTATGGGCAGCAAACTCAGCGTGATGTGCGGGAATAAACAGGGGTTTGTTATAATAGTTCCCTTTTGTTTTGCCTGTTAATTTCATGACGACTGCCGCTTACCAACAACAATTGTCTGACAAACAACTTTATCTGGAACATTTATTTGCTGACTGCGCTTTCCCGCCAGTGCAGGTTTTTACTTCGCCTGCATCGCATTACCGGATGCGCGCTGAATTTCGCATCTGGCATGATGGGGATGAGTGCAGTTATGCTATGTTTACGCCGGGTGAAAAAGCCAGCGCCGGCAATGTTCACAAATTGCGTAATTTTTCTGTCGCCCATGAAAATATAAATTCATTGATGCCCAAGCTGTTGGATTGTATACAGGCCAGCGAGTTGTTAAAGGCACGGCTGTTTCAGGTTGAGTTTTTAACCACGCTGGCAGGTGACACGCTGGTAACGCTGATTTATCACAAAAAGCTGGATGATGGCTGGATGCACGCAGCCAGCAAATTGGCTGCCGAACTGGGTGTTCAGGTTTTGGGACGCAGTCGGGGGCAGAAAGTGGTTCTGGAGCGTGATTATGTTATTGAACGCTTAAATGTAAATCAGGAGATATTTCAGTATAAACAGTTGGAAGGGGGCTTTACTCAACCCAATGCAGAAGTGTGTCAGTCTATGCTGAGTTGGGCTGTGAATGTGGCGCAAACGATTAATACCGGAGACTTGCTGGAACTATATTGCGGTAATGGTAATTTTACTCTGCCTCTATCACGCCATTTTCGCCGAGTACTGGCTACTGAGGTATCAAAAACTTCTGTGCAGGCTGCACGCTGGAATATTGCAATCAACCAGATAACTAATATTGCGCTGGCTCGGCTGTCGGCTGAGGAATTTACTGAGGCTTATACCGGTGTCAGAACTTTTCAGCGTCTGGCAAGCGAGCATATTAATCTGGCTGATTATCAGTTCAGTTCGGTTTTTGTCGATCCTCCGCGAGCCGGTATTGATCAGGCAACGCTTGAATTGTTACAAAAATTTGACAATATCATTTATGTGTCCTGTAATCCTGTGACTTTGCACGAAAACCTGCAAATACTTCTAACTACGCATGAAGTTAAGCGGGCGGCGATGTTTGACCAATTTCCCTTTACTCCACATATTGAATCGGGTATCTGGTTAAAAAAGCGTTGATTATTT
>JAGGIK010000025.1 GCA_024103515.1 Snodgrassella sp.
TGAAAGAGCGTCGTACGCGTTTTTGATAATTCAATATCTTGTTCTTTTTAGCGTTAAGTTTACCTTATCCCCTAAAAAGTTGTATGAATTAGTGTAGCCTATCCACCTTTTTCCCCGCGCAAGACCCACTCTTACATTTCAAATAACTTAGTACTTCCCTTTTAAAAATAAAATTGTTATTCCATTTGAAATAAAAAGTGTCTTCTATTTTATTTTCAGTTGAAAGGGTTCCCATTTAAAATAATAAAAAATGACGTAATTTTTATTGTTTTTTCTGCCCAGTTTACTCTTTTAAAAAAACAATAAAAAAACGTACGAGATTTTTATATAAGAAATATTTAGGGTAACAAATGAAATCTTTTCCAGATTAAAAACCTTCATATTGAAGCAATAATTCTTTTGTACTAGTAATTATACATATTTACTTATAAAATATATTTGATGCCTGAAAGTGATTTACAAGAAAAATCAGTTCTGCCAGATTAGTTAAGAAAGAAGGTAATGTCTATATCACATTGCGAAATACTATTAATTTTTATTTTTGTTATGCTGCTTACTGGCAGTGTTCGATACATTACTCTGGATTTTTTCAGGAACCGTAAATTCATAGCTTTTGCAACTTTTACTGCTGCTGGTTTGATAACATTTATCCTATGCACTTTAATTTTTTTTGACATCCAAACAGACAGCTTACGATCAAAAAATACGGGCGAAAGTGCAATAAAAAACCCTACTTTAGCTGCTACAGTCAATAACTCAAAAAAAAATAACCAGAATAAGCCACCTGAAGCAGGTGACAAGATATACCTGAGACTGTTCAAACAAGAAGGTATTTTAGAAATGTGGTATCAGCATCACCATCAGCAATACCAATTATATAAGACCTGGAAAATATGCACATTTTCAGGCGGTTTAGGACCTAAAAAAGCCGAAGGTGATGGCAAAAGTCCAGAGGGATTCTATGCAACACAGAAAAATCTACTGAATCCAAACAGTAACTATCATCTGTCCTTCAATATCGGCTACCCCAACGCATACGATCGCGCTAACGGATACACTGGTAGCTATATTATGATTCACGGTAAATGCGTATCCATTGGCTGTTATGCCATGAGTGATATTGGCATTGAACAAATTTACTCACTCGTCAGTCAGGCTTTAGATAGTGGTCAGCAAAAAATACCGATTCATATTTTTCCATTTAAAATGAATCAGGCCAATATGAAAAAACACCAATACTCTAAGCACTATCCTTTCTGGCTAGAATTGAAGCCAGCCTATGATCTGTTTGAGTCACAACGACGACTACCCGCTATCAAAGTGCATAATCAACATTACGTCATCAATTAAAAAGTAAATTGAGGTTAAAAAAATGCAGCTAACAAATCAATTTTTAGGCAAAAATTAAATTGAACGATCAAATAAATAAAAAGATGTATAACTTAATAAAGCAAACAAACCTAATAATGCCAAGCAATTGAAAAGAAATACTTATCAATTAACATTTATAAGCTTAACATTCCTATTCAACTCTAGAATAAAATATTTCATATATAGAAATAGCATTGATAATAAACCTCTATCTGCTTATTCATCTCACACTTGTATAGAGTTAGCAATTAATAGTATCAACAGTGATTTAAGTGACATTGACAGAGACAGTAAGATTGAGGTTATTACTTTAATCCCACAGGTATTACACTCATGCTGCGCCAAAATAGAGCTTTGGATAGATTACTCTAATTTATACCATTTTTTTAGAGTTCAGGTAACCCTAACTTTAAAAAGAAAAAATCATCAATCAATACCAACGCGCATAATGCTCTTTTAGGAATGATTTCCAAGCGCAAATGGTGAAACTTGACGAACAGGAAAATCGCGTAGTGAGTTGGTTAGCCATAATACGATTTGACACCTTCCGCTTTAGACCGCTAAATAAGCCAATCCAATAAAAGTGGTTCATTTAAGCCTAAAGATAGCTGCGCTGCAGAACAAAATGAACAGATTGCTTGACGAAAAGAGCTCAAGCAGCCATGGCCGCAAAGCGATATCCTAAAGCAGGCTGCACTGATCATGGCACAAAATCAAAATCCTGTAAGCAAAGCAGCTTAGTTATGCGGTAGCGGCATGATGTCGTGGTTTAGGCTTATTCAGACATTATGCCTATGATCAGTGCCAAGCCACTAAACCAAAATTGGTCGCTCATCATGCCGATAAAATAGTGACTATTTTTAGCCATCAATCCTATGCAAGCAGACGCATTCATCTTACTTTACCACCAGCAGGTATCCGTGTTTTTGGTCGTGACATTGCCCGAGTAATGAAGTCGCTAGCATAGAGATCAACGTATACGCTTAAACCTTATCGAGAATGTCAGATGGCAAGCAATAGCGCAGCCACAGCTAATTATTTACACGTTAGTTGGATTACTGCAGATTATCGTGGCCGGCTTAAGCTATATTGGTATTCACCATCACTGCGATTATTTATGTGTACGACTTAATTTATCTAAGCGACCGATTACTGGTTAGAGTGTGGGTCAATATCAAACAACCATTGTAATGATGTGTGCATCAGGTCAGTTTACGTAACTGCTGCCAGCACTAAGTTGATTTCATTTAGAAAAAGCAAAGGCGTTTGCTAAACAGTTGCTTGGTAAGCGTATTAATAGATTGAATGTTCAGCGTTCACTGAGTAAAAAAGGATGTTTGTATGATGATGTAGTGAAAAAGCAATATTTAAAACAGCATGAAAACCAAATTGTTTAAAGGGGAATAATTCATGCCAACTTAAGTATGACAACAAGTTTATGCAGCTTATGTTTATTGGTATGACCACCAATGGTGACATTCGTCGTTAGACTATTTGCCTCCGGTAGAATTCAACAAAGATCTACAAACTTTGTTGTTGTTTTAATAAGTGTTACCAATCCAGTTTTTATTAAACCTAAGCAATAATGACATTTAAGCACGCCGCATTTAACTGCATAATTAAGCATTTACTTAATCACAGATACAATTCTTTTAAAATATCTAATTTGCCACACTCTGCTAGAAGCATAAAAAATCAACAACCATTGTCTTATCAAATCTTTAACAAAATGTCTGCCCTATCAGAATAATAAGGCTTTTCCTGCCTTCGACAACATTTCTTAATAGAATATTTGTGTTCACGAGAAGTCCTTTTGTTTTTTCATTGTTTAACAATTTTATAAAAAGTATTATTTTGGTTTATACTTTGTATATTTTGAATAGCTTTATTATGTTCTTATGGATCAGTATGATCGGCTAATAACTTTCAATAATTATCCCCAATTTCTCTAGCCATAGCTGAAGACAAATTAGCTTGAGCACTAATAGCTGGCACAGAACTTTTTTGAGTAAAGAAGAATTGAGATAATTAAAACACCTCTATTCAGTATTGGCTGGCATTATTAGTAAAAATAGACCTTTACTATTTATAATTGGAATTGTTTCATTTAAGGTTCGGATGACTGAGTTTGCTTGATAGTTGATGGTTAGACAATTCTAGGCAAAAAATCCGTCAGTTTTAGTATGGCATTTTTATGACATACATTTTTATTAATAAATATATTACTAGAACTGAAAATAACAGCCAAAATAACTCGAATGCATATTAAAGGTAACGATGAGTAATAAATTATTTGATGCTGATTTCTATTGGACTTGAACCAGTCATCAATCAATTATGAGCATCTAAATCTGTATTGAAAATAACTAATTTATCATTAAATTAAGCGATTAAAAATACCTATATAAACCTATTTATCTAATAGAAATATTTTCAACCGCCATTTATCGTCCTATTCAAAAACGAGAAAATAAGTCATCTATTTCCATACTATCACTACAAATAATCCTATTAGGCCATTAAAAAAACAGCTATTGTTTATTAAAACAATAGCTGCTGTCGCCCATTAAAATAGATTACTCACTTCTTAAATCTTTACGCAAAATCTTACCTACAGTAGACTTTGGTAATTCATCTCGAAATTCAATATCTTTAGGCACCTTATAGCCAGTCAGATATTTGCGGCAATAGCTGATGATGTCTTCGCGAGTCAAAGCCGGATCACGTTTTACCACAAATAATTTAATCGCTTCGCCACTTTTTTTATTCGGCACTCCAATGCAAGCTGTTTCCAGCACACCCGGCATACTGGCCACCACATCTTCAATTTCATTTGGATATACATTAAATCCAGAGACCAAAATCATATCTTTTTTACGATCAACCAGCCGCACATAACCTTTGCAATCAATTTCTGCCATATCACCAGTCGCAACAAAACCACGATTATCCAGAACCTTAGCGGTTTCTTCTGGCATATTCCAGTAACCTTTCATTACCTGTGGTCCTTTGACCCACAGCTCACCAACCTGATTAATACCAAGCTCGTTACCATTCTCATCACGGATCTCAATATCCGTATTAGATACTGGTAAGCCAGCCGTGCCGGTAAATTCTTTGTTATTTAGCGGATTGGCACATACACCCGGACTCGCTTCAGTCAATCCATAGGCATCAATAATAGGTACGCCGGTAATAGCCTTCCACTCCTGCGCCACTGATTTCTGTGTTGCCATGCCACCGCCCAATACCAGCTTCAAATGGGAAAAATCGATGCTGCGAAAATCATGATGATGAATCAGCGCGTTAAATAACGTGTTGACTCCTGTTAAGACCGTAACACAATTTTTTTTCAACACCTTAATCAAACCACCGATATCACGTGGATTGGTAATCAAAATATTTTTCGAACCCACCTTAGCAAAAATCATGATATTCACAGTTAGTGAAAAAATATGATATAGCGGCAAAGGTGTGACCACTTGTTCTTTGCCTTCAACCAGATTGGCTTTAATCCACTCACCAGCCTGCTGCATATTGGCCACAATATTGCCATGAGTCAGCATTGCACCTTTGGCAACGCCTGTTGTACCACCGGTATATTGCAATAAAGCCAGATCTTCAAGAGTCAATGGTACCGGTGTAAATCGCTGTTTCTTACCTTGAGATAAAGCATCGCGAAAACTGATCGCATTAGGAATATGAAAAGGCTTAACCAGTTTTTTAATCTTACGTAACATAAAATTAATTGCTGTGCCCTTAATCCAGCCCAACATATCACCCATAGACGTTACAATTACCTGCTTGATCACTGTTTGTGACAAAGCTTTTTCTAGCGTATGAGCAAAATTCTCTAGAACGACGATTGCTGTCGCACCAGAATCTTTCAACTGATGAGCCAGTTCCCTTGGTGTATACAAAGGATTGACATTAACAACCACGCCACCAGCCTGCAAAATACCAAATACCGCAATCGGATACTGCAAGACATTGGGCATCATAATGGCTACACGGTCACCTTTTTCTAGCTTAAGTATTTTTTGTAAATAAGAAGTTAATTGATTTACATATGCTGCAGTTTCGGAATAAGTAAGCGTAACGCCGAAATTAGAGAAACTGGGTTGATCGGCAAATTTCTTCACACTGGTATGCAATACATCAATAATTGATGAATACGCGCATACATCAACCTGCGCTTTCACTCCTTCTTGATAACTTTGTAACCAGATTTTTTCCATATTAATTATTCCTTTGCAATAATACCGATAAATTAATTCTGTCTTGCATCTGTTGTCGCTGCATAACAAATACCGGATTATTGTGATTGAACAAACAGCCGAAAAAAAATGCTGTTGAAAACTTAAGCAAGTTGTATACTATGTGCATCGGTATCATGAATAATACCGCCCCCTAGACAAACATCAGCATTATAAAGCACCGCAGACTGGCCGGGTGTGACCGCCCATTGAGGATGAGCAAAGTACAGTTCAGCTTGTCCATTATCCAGATAACGCAAGGTTGCCTCTGCATCTGGCATTCGATACCGAGTTTTAACACCATAACGACCTTCTGGCGGGCGTTCCGGTGTGGTAAAACTGAGTTCACCCATGGTCAGGCTGCGGCTATACAGCAACGGGTGATCATGTCCCTGCACCACCAGCAATTCATTAGCCGAAAGATTCTTACCAGCCACGAACCACGGTGCACCATCACCACCGATCCTCAAGCCTTTACGTTGTCCCAAGGTATAATACATCAGCCCTTCGTGTTCACCAACTATCTTACCCTCGGGCGTAACCATGGCGCCCGGGTTAGTAGGAAGATAACGTTGTAAAAATTGCCGGAATGGGCGTTCACCAATAAAACAAATACCCGTACTGTCTTTTTTCAGTGCAGTAGGCAGCTTGGCCTGCTGAGCCAATTGTCGTACCATAGATTTTTCCAGATCACCTAGCGGAAACAATGCCCGTTCAAGCTGATAAGGCTGTAAACGGTAGAGAAAATAGCTTTGATCTTTATTAATATCTTTGCCTTTGAGCAAATAATGCACGCCATTACGCACTTGTTTACGCGCATAATGACCAGTAGCAATAAGATCTGCTCCTCCGACCAATGCATGTTCTAAAAAACATTTAAATTTGATTTCCGCATTGCAAAGAACATCTGGATTTGGGGTGCGACCAGCCTGATATTCCTGCAAGAAATACGCAAATACATTATCTTTATATTCATTGGCAAAATTGACAATATCAATATCCATCTCGATCAGATCGGCCACAGCAACTGCATCGAGTGAATCCTGTTTAATCGAACAGTAAGCATCATCATTATCATCTTCCCAGTTCTGCATAAAAATGCCGCGTACATCATAACCATCCTGCTTAAGCAGCCATGCAGTTACGGAGGAATCCACCCCACCAGACATTCCGACAACAATTCGTTGTGACAAATTGGCTTTTGTATTCATTTGCATTCATCCACATCGGCGCAAATTGTGCCATACCCGCTCCGGAACGACAATAAAACTGACCGATATTACTCAACAGCATATCCAGTGTTAGCGAAAGTAAGAATTTTATAACGCTATAAACCCAGCATATCCCGACAAAAATTGAATATTTACTCTAATTATAAGCAATAAAATTGGCTGTCCGCTTACTATTATTTGCACTGGGCAAATCATAAATTCACGCTCAGCCTATCTGAATAACAATATAATGGCTTTAATCACAAAAATCAAATATTGATTGGCATTCACTGACTAGACCACTATCCACGCTTTTTACAATTTTTAGCGATACTAGCAGCGAAGCTGATGCCCTGCGGTAATGATCTCAACTAATGAGATTGATTGCGCTTGCCTAAATTTGTACATTTTGAATTTATTTATGTTCCACATTTATGGCAACAGGCTTGCCAATCTTTCATTCCCGCTCAGCACAATCAGCAATATTTTAGCACAGTCGGCGACACATATACTTCAGCATATTTATGTTATAGTCATTGACACAGTGCATACAAAGTAATAGATTTGCCCATCGTGTTGAAATTTAAAAATGGATTAAAAAATTGTAAAATATTATTCAATTCTGGTTTAAGTATATTTTGTTGTTTTGCATCATCTAAATACCTTTTATTGCACTGAGGTTTGGACATGGGTATTGTCTGCTTATGTGCATTTTGCTACAGAATATAATAAACAATTTATTTCCATTGAAAATATATAATTAGCATTTCAAGCCAGTCAGCCACTCCAATTACATCTAAAATTTGACCAACACAGCAAAGTAAACGCTGATAATCCCCCTTAGCCATATTGATTGGGGCATTTGTCCAGACAGATCATTTTCCCTATAGGCAAAGTCGTTTCACCTGTTAGCACCCAACCATAGAGAGTGACAACATTGACCACATACCCATTTATAAACAATCAGAGTCGGCCTCTAAGATTAATCTAGCAATCAACTTGATATCCCCGACAACCATTAATTGAACTGACCACTACCTAAAATAAAAACCATGATTGATTGTGGCAACCATGGTTTCATCAAAATTTGGCTTCAACAGCTAAAACTAATCTTGTAGACGCCGCAATACTTCTTTTTGTCCCATTAAGGCCAGTACCTGATCAATTGACGGCGTTTTACCGGTACCGCACACCGCCAGACGCAATGGCATACCCAATTTACCCATCTTAATATTTTCCTCGGCACAGAATGGCGCAAACAGAGCGTGGATACTTTGCGTATTCCACTCAGATAAGCCGGCCAACAACGCAGCAAAACGCTGCATCCGCGCCGAAGTATCCGTATCCCAATGTTTGCTCATTTCCTGCTCAGTCGGCGTTAATTTCTTATAAAAATATACACATTCATCGGCCAATTGATTCAAGTCCTGTGCCCGATCCTTGACTAGAGCAATAACATCAGTTAAAGCCGGCTGTGCCATATCAACGATTCCACGCTGCTGTAATCGTGGTTGGATTAGCTCAGCCAACCTGCCATCAGCACAGACTTTGATATGCTGCGCGTTTAGCCACAACAATTTTTCGTGATCAAAACGGCTCGCAGAAGGACTGACATCCTTTAAGTCAAACCACTCAATAAACTGTGCCATAGTGAAAAACTCATCATCACCATGTCCCCAGCCCAGACGAGCCAAATAATTTAATAAAGCTTCCGGCAAAATACCCTGTTGATCATAATCAACCACACTGACCGCATCTCGACGCTTACTCATTTTTGCGCCTTTTTCATTTAGAATCATTGGTAAATGTGCATATTCCGGCAAATCTGCTCCCATGGCCAGCAATATATTAATCTGCTTAGGAGTATTATTAACATGGTCATCACCGCGAATAACATGTGTAATTCCCATATCATAATCATCAACCACCACACAGAAATTATAAGTTGGGGTCCCGTCAGCGCGTGCAATAATGAGATCATCTAGATCATGATTAGCTATGGCAATATCGCCTTTAACCAGATCATTCCATGCCGTTTCACCAGCTAAAGGCATTTTAAAACGCACCACCGGTTTTTCCCCTTCTGGGATTGGAGGTAAGATTTTTCCCTCATCCGGACGCCAGCGACGGTCATACCAGAAATGCTCACCCTTTGCTTCTGCCTCTAGTCGCATCGCCTCCAATTCTTCCTTACTGGTATAGTCATAATAGGCATGACCGCTAGCCAGCAACTGCTGTAATACTTCTTTATAGCGATCAAAACGCTTAGTCTGATAAAACGGTCCTTCATCATAATCCAGACCAACCCAATGCATGCCATCCAGAATTGCCTGTACTGATTCAGCAGTAGAACGTTCCAAATCGGTATCTTCAATACGCAATATAAACTTACCCTGATGTTTGCGAGCAAAAGCCCAAGAGAACAATGCAGTGCGCACGCCACCTATATGAAGAAAGCCGGTAGGACTGGGAGCAAAACGTGTACGTATCATGATAACTTTTTAGACAGAAACAAAAACCTATATTGTACGCGCAAGCGCACTTAAACAAAACCTATCTATGCTATCCTTGCAACAAGTAAGTTAACTTTAAAAAGATGGTGATATGAGCAAACGTAAACATCTGGCCATTTATTACACTGGCGGAACAATAGGAATGAAACCCACCGCTATTGGGCTGTCTCCGGCACAGGATCTGTCCGAACTGACCGCGCCAATCATGCAGGAATTTGCCGAACACTTCAGCTATGACTGGATAATAGATCAGCCACTGATTGATTCGTCAGCCATTACCCTGACAGACTGGATAAAATGGCTGCAATGGCTCGATAACCATGCTGCCAACTACCATGGCATTCTCATTCTGCACGGTACTGACACCATGGCTTATACAGCCAATATCTTGGCACTAGCACGTCCACAGCTGAATAAACCCCTGATTTTAACCGGTGCCCAACATCCTTTGGCGGCCGAAAATAGCGATGGTAGTCTGAATTTACGCACTGCGCTGGCTGCTTTCACCCTGCCACAATTGCAAAGCACCGTAATTGCCTTCAACGGACAACTATGGCCAGCCATCGGAAGTAGCAAAGTCAGTACTGAAAGTACAGCAGGCTTTGCCAATGCGCATTTTGGTTCATTGGCTCAATGGTCAGCAACTCACGGTTGGTCAAATACCCGTTTTAAAACACCCGTTCCAGTAACTGACAATACGGCAGTGTACCAATTAAACCCGGCTGTACGAATTCATTGCTTCACCATAACCCCCGGCGCTAACACAGACATGATCAGCAGCAGCTTGATACACAATCCACCTGATGGCGTGATTTTGCAAAGCTATGGCAATGGGAATACTCCAGATGATGCGCATTTACTGCAAGCAATTCAAACAATCGGACAAAACCACATTCCAATAGTTAATATCAGTCAAGTGCCTCAAGGTAAATGTGCTTCAATCTACGCTCAAGGTCATGCGCTCCGACAAGCAGGCGTGATCAATGCCGGTAAATGTAATCTGGAAACAGCACTGGCACTGTTGACACTGGCCGTCAGCAACCACTGGACAACAGAGCAAATATTAACCTGCCTGCAGCAACATGATCTAATCTGAGCAAGATTCACATCAATACCCATTTAATATCAAACGAAATGATTGGCTATACAAAATGCAGCAGAAACAATGCTGTCAATGCCAGACATTGGTTTCTTAAACTGAGTACACCAAGAGCAATTATTGAACACTAAATATTCCAATATACTGCCAAGCTAAGATCATAATGGCAAAATCAACAGGGCAAATACCATCTTTCAGCTCCTGAGCAAAGCAACCTTATCAGCAATTGTTTTCAGGCACCATCAGGTATAAGTCCAGCATAATAATCATTTTGGAATTTATCTATATTGCAAACCCATAGGTTTAACACAGCCAAGAATTAATACCGGCGCACATTGCCCATTACACAAACAACAAAACAGACTTTTTAGCAAAAATCCAGCTTAACGACTCAGCATGCATGACCAATTCAATAACAGCAAACCAATCAAAGCAACTCCTTCGGTATAAGGCTATGCCAGACATCATTTAAAATAGTTATACAATTGAAAGATATATATAAAATATCAATGACGCAGCCATAACTAAAAAAATAATTAGCAAATATGCGTTAATTTTCACTAGCCATTAACCCACACACCATAGAAGATTATGATATAAAGACTTTTTGCAAAAGAGAAAAAACTGCGTGAAACCCAGCAAAGCACTTCAACAGCAACCAACCGTTATCCTTGGTTCATTTTTACTCGGTGCCTTCATCATCGGCATTGCCGGTGCCCTACAATCACCTACCCTAAGCCGTTATCTGGCCGAAGAAGTAAAAGTCAACGAATATCTAATTGGTTTGTTCTACTCGGTAAATGCCATTGCTGGTATTGCTGCCAGCTTCCTATTAGCACAGTATTCAGATAAAAAAGGCATTAGACGTAACATCATTCTTTTTTGCTGCATAATGGGTATCGGTAACTGCATTACCTTTGCCTTCTCACGGCAGTACTGGATACTGTTTAGTGTGGGTATATTCTTCTCTGCTCTAAGTTCGGCAGCAATGCCACAGATTTTTGCGGCTTCCAGAGAATATACCGATCAAAGCGGTGGAAATGTAGTCGTCTTCAACGGTATCTTACGCGCACAATTATCATTGGCATGGGTTATCGGACCGCCATTGTCATTTGCTCTAGCCGTGAAATACGGCTTTACGGTTATGTATACCAGTGCTGCTGCTATGTATTTCATCGCACTATTAATCGTATCGTGTTTTTTTCCACTGACACAGCATAAGCGTATAGCAACAGACAACCTGCAGCCATCCACCCCGATATTTACCAATAAGAATGTGCTGATGCTGTTTCTCGCTTCCATATTTATGGGTACTGCCAATATGATGTATCTAATTGATATGCCACTGTATGTCAAACAGATACTGCCGTCATCACCATCATTGGCTGGTCAACTGATGGGGCTGGCTGCCGCTATCGAAATACCGGCAATGCTAATTGCCAGTATACTTGTACCTCGTTTTGGTAACAAAAAACTGATATGTTTTGCCGTGGTTTGTGGCATAGTATTCTTTACAGGCTTAATATTATTTCAAAGCGAACACATGCTTTTTGCCTTGCAGTTCATGAACGGGCTGTTTATTGGTATTGTAGCCAGTATCGGCATGCTGTATTTTCAGGATCTCTTGCCCGGTCGCACCGGCATTGCCTCTACCTTATTTAACAATTGCATGTCTTGCAGTATTATTTTGGCTGGTATGTTGCAAGGCATTGTTTCTGCCAAACTAGGGCATCAAAGTATTTATGCTATTGCTCTGGCCATGGTTTGCCTATCTTTTGTGCTGTGTCTAATCATTCAGCCACCGCCCCCAGCCCCAAAACCAGAGTAATACACGATCACAACCTTACTCGGTACAGTTATGACCAACTGTATCTTTGCATGTCGCTACCCATCCCGGGCAGTGGCCATAGTTCATGCCCAGTATTAGTTATCACATTCGAATGCATAAAATGTGCTGTATACCGCATCAATAAAACTGCTCACTCGCTAAGTCACACAACCTGCTATTTTGCTTACAATAGTACTTAACACAATGTTATCATCGCCCAAAAGCACAAAATATCCATTTAAACTACATTCAGGGAAAATACACCATGCAATTACAAGATTCAGAGCTATTCAAAACCCGCTGTTATATCAATGGTCAATGGGAAGATGCTGATAATCATAAACTGATAGCCGTTACCAATCCGGCCACCGGCGCAAAGCTTGCTGACGTTCCCAATATGGGAGCAACAGAAACCGAGCGTGCGGTGACAGCTGCACAGACTGCCCTTAAATCATGGCAAAAAAAATCAGCAAAAGAGCGTAGCAACTTATTGCGGCACTGGTTTGAATTAATGATGCTGCATCAAGATGATTTGGCCCGGATTCTGACCTTAGAACAAGGCAAGCCTCTGGCCGAGGCCAAAGGAGAAGTCGCCTATGGTGCTTCTTATTTGGAATGGTACGCCGAAGAAGCAAAACGTATCTATGGCGATACCATACCAGCACCATCTAATGATAAACGCATAATTGTGATTAAGCAGCCGATTGGTGTTTGTGCGGCCATCACGCCATGGAATTTTCCTAATGCCATGATTACCCGTAAAATTGCGCCGGCACTTGCGGCCGGCTGCACATTTATTATTCGTCCAGCATCACAAACACCTTTATCTGCATTAGCCATTGCTGAACTGGCACAACGTGCAGGTATCCCTGCTGGTGTGCTAAACGTCATTACTGGCAGTTCAGCTGAAATAGGCAAAATCCTTACCGAAGATGAACGGGTAAAAAAGTTTAGCTTTACCGGTTCAACCGAAGTGGGTCGCAAACTAATTGCCCAATGTGCTCCAAGCGTAAAAAAAGTCTCAATGGAACTAGGCGGCAATGCACCTTTCATCGTGTTTGACGACGCTGATATTGACGCAGCGGTTACCGGAGCGATGATTTCCAAATTCCGCAATGCTGGGCAAACTTGTGTATGTGCCAATCGCCTGTATGTGCAAAGCGGTGTTTATGAAGAATTTGTTACCAAGCTGGCCGGTGCCATCAGCCAACTTAAAATCGGCAATGGGCTGGAACCAGATGTGACCGTTGGACCATTAATCGATACCAATGCCGTCAGCAAAATAAGCGAACATATTGCCGACGCAATCAGTAAAGGAGCAAAAATTGTTACCGGCGGCATTCCTGCCAGCCAAGGTCAACTATTTTTCCAGCCGACCCTATTAAAAGACGTTACCCAAAACATGCATGTAGCCAAAGAAGAAACTTTCGGCCCTCTGGCGCCTGTGTTCAGATTTGAGCACGAAAATGAAGTTATCGACTGGGCAAATGACACAGAGTTTGGTTTAGCCAGCTATTTCTACAGTCGCGATATTGGCAGAATTGTGCGCGTTAGTGAAAAATTAGACTATGGCATGGTGGCCATTAATACCGGTCTGTTGTCTAATGAAGCTGCACCATTTGGCGGTGTCAAGCAATCTGGACTGGGGCGGGAAGGTTCAAAATATGGCATCGAAGATTATCTGGAAATCAAATATCTATTATTAGCTGGTATAGAGCAATAAAAAATATACAGCGGCTACAGCATGACAGGGTAGCCGTTATGCTGACTACCATAACCACCCGATTTTCAAACTGTAGATTCTCAGTTTGCCAAATATTTTACCAAACCTTATTGCTCAAAAAATTTACATTTTGTCTTAATGATGCATATATTAACCGCTATATAGCCCATTGTTCTCAATTAAAAAAATAGTTCTGTTTAATAACCGCTACCATTACTCTGAGTTTTCCAGCTATCAACTGCATCAAATTCGCGTCAATAAACAAATTACTGTCTTCCTAATCAAGTCAAGAACAGACCAAAATGGATTGACAAATATAGCAGCCACCTTACCCGTTCAAAATGGCATTACCACCATAACACCGCCCAATTGCCCTTTGCACCAAATGCAAAAAGCGCATCATTCTACCCAATGCACTAAATAGACTGAACATGCCGACTGTTCATATCAACGAATATCATTTCAATACCAGTGCCTTGAATCATAGCGGAAAATAACGACACCAGATTATTAATCCAATTGCTTAAGCGACTTGTCGCCTCAGCTTTAAAATTTCTGGCTTTGGAATATTGACCAATCTTGCCCATCTGCCGCCGCCCAGCAATAAATAAATTTTTAACACGTTAAGGTTTGATCGGTTTCAAAAAATTATGCATTGCTGCATAAATATAATTGGTGCCCACTACCGCACGCTTATGGTTAAAATTCTAACTAATACTGCCGCGTAGATAACCTGTATCATGTAAAGACTTATCTGAGTAAAATTCTAAACCCAACCATCCCAGCCGGGCGCTAGCATCAAAATTCTGCATAATCGCATATAGAGTTTCCACATTTATAAGCATGAATGGCATGCGGTTGCTGATGCCTATAGTGGATCTTGAATCAACGCAATCACTTCATCTGCATAATCCATTTTTAATTTTATTGAAGTCAGCTTACGATTGCTTTTGACCACTGAAAAACAGTGACAATCTCGAAACCACAACCTTAATCAATTATTGAGCATGTACAAGTGAATCCAAGCCTTGCCAGTGGCTATTTCAAAACTTAATTTTTAGACAGCTTGATCAATTCTTGATCATTTGCCCAACAAGATGCACTACGAAACACAGAAGCCGATGGTACGTCTGCTTAAAATGCCTCCATAACATTGATTTTTCACCAGCAAGCCTACTATAAGATTTTATACCCTGTGCATTGATAATCTACATAATATAGGCTTGTCTTGATTTATTTGGCTATTCACATAAAACGGTTTTTATTCTATAACCCCAATATTGATACTGATCAACCTTAATCCCATGATCTGTCATCAACGTCAATAATCACTCTTATGCATCAGACTTGATTTCTAAATAAGTTAGCAAAGACTATAGAAAACAACCGTAAACATGATAATAAAAAAATCGACAACTTTTAAAATAATGATTGCCGTTATAACAATATATTAGCTGCACCGAATAACCTATATAATATGATATCGATATCTCCATCATTATTGACTTAAAGCAAAATTAAATTTAAATTTCATGAAAATTTATTCGCATTTAGCATTAACAAAAAGTAAACTACCTATTTTACATTGATTAATCCGTGTCAAATAATGATTACATACGAACAATGTCAGCAATGGGATGCTGAAGATAAGCTGGCTGATTTAAAAAGCCAGTTTGATTTACCGGAAGGCGTAATTTACTTGGATGGTAATTCACTTGGAGCTAAACCAAAACAGGCCCTGGCCTGTGCGCAGGACGTAATTAACCAGCAATGGGGCACTGACCTGATTAACAGCTGGAATAAAGCTGGATGGTGGGATTTACCTGTCAGATTAGGTAATAAAATTGGCAAACTGGTGGGTGCACGGGAAAACGAAACTGTTGTCACCGATACCACCAGCATGAACTTATTTAAAGTACTGGCTGCCGCCATCGGCATTCAGCAACAGCAAGATCCACAACGCAAAGTTATCATTGCCGAACGGGATTCGTTCCCCACTGATCTGTATATGATCCAAGGCTTTATGGCGCTGATTAATCAAGGTTATCAATTAAAGCTAATCGATCATCCGCATGCTTTGCCCGAATATATAAATGAACAAACTGCTGTGATCGTGTTATCACATATTAATTATCGAACTGGCTACTTACACGATATGGCTGCGATCAATCAACAGGCACATGCTCATGGTGCATTGCTGATCTGGGATCTGTGTCACTCAATCGGAGCTGTACCTATTGACCTGAATGGTAGCAATAGTGATTTTGCCATTGGCTGTACCTATAAATACCTCAATGGTGGCCCAGGTGCACCGGCCATGCTGTGGGTGCATAGCCAATACCAAACCGCTTTTAATCAACCATTATCCGGATGGTGGGGGCATGCCAAGCCATTTGATATGGCGGTCAATTACACACCAGCCAACAATGTGCGCCGCTTTCTGTGCGGTACCCAACCGATAGTATCAATGAGTTTAGTGGAATGTGGCGTTAATATTTTCCTACAAACTGATATGCAGGCAGTACGGCAAAAATCATTACAGCTGACCGATCTATTGATTAAGCTGATCGAGCAGGAGTGCGGTGGTTTTGGTTTAACCCTAATCACGCCTCGTGAACATAGCCATCGTGGCAGCCATATCAGTGTACGTCATTGCCATGGTTATGAAATCGTACAAGCACTCATTGCTCACGGCGTGATTGGTGACTATCGCGAACCAGAAGTCATCCGGTTGGGTATTACGCCCTTATATCTCAGTTTTACGGATATATGGCAAGCAGTACAATGTCTCAAACAAGTACTAGAAACTAAACAATGGGCACAACCACAATTTCAGACCCGTAGACAAGTCACCTAATTAAAATCTGCTTAACACTTGATCAAAAAATCTGCATCGTGGATTTTTGATCAAGTGAATAGCACAATCATGATAACAAGCCGGTCATGAGAATAAAGCACTCTTCTGTTCACTAGCAAAAACAAAATTTTAGTATTAATAATCATCCTAATAAATATATTAAAATTACCAATCATATTTAGTTCAAGCTGATTCAATTGAATAATTGAGTTCAAGATAATACTTTCAAAATTATCCTTTAATTTTACTTAACAAGTAATTGAGTTATTTTTAGCTTAGAGACAATAAAAAGCAGGAAAAAACTAAATTTAGACTTATACTTTTTCATACATTTTCAAAATATTGAGGACTTAAAGCTTATGCAAATAAACCAACTGTTTTTCAGAATCAAAGAATAAAATATTGGTAATAAAATTTAAGACAAACCAATCCGCAATACTGACTGTGCTGATATTCTTGAAACTAACTAGAACAGCCCTTATCTTAAAGCAACAATAATCAATTTTAGATATTTCGGAAAAATCATGAAACAAACCCATAGTTTTCAAACTGAAGTCAAACAATTGTTACAATTAATGATTCACTCACTATATAGTAACAAAGAAATTTTTCTACGCGAATTAATTTCCAATGCAGCAGATGCCTGCGATAAATTGCGTTTTGAATCATTACACAATGCCAGTGTGCTAGGCGATGATACCCAATTCAAAATCACCGTAACGGCAAATACTGATGATCAGACCATCACCGTAGCAGATAACGGTATCGGCATGAATGAAGCCGAAATCATTGAGCATCTAGGCACAATTGCCAAATCCGGTACTAAGGCTTTTCTAGAACAATTGTCAGGCGATGATAAAAAAGATGCCAACTTGATCGGTCAGTTTGGTGTGGGATTTTATTCTGCATTTATCGTAGCCGATAAAGTAACCGTAGAAAGTCGTAAAGCTGGCAGTGCTGAAAGTGAAGGTGTGCGCTGGATAAGTGCTGGAGATGGTGAATTTACCGTCGAGCCGATTAGTAAATCTGAGCGCGGTACCAAAATTATACTGCACCTAAAAGAGGATGAAAAAGATCTGTTATCTGATTGGACATTGCGCCGTATTGTCACCACCTACAGCGACCATATTTCTGTCCCTATCCACATGAAAAAAGCGCCCGAATACGATGAAGAAGGCAATGTTATGCATTCCGATGGGCTCGAAGTAGTAAATCAGGCACAGGCACTGTGGCAGCGCCCCAAAAATGATATCACCGATGAGCAGTATCAGACCTTTTACCGTCATGTTTCCCATGATTACGATGATGCGCTGGCATGGACACATTTCCGCGTCGAAGGAAGGCATGAATATACCGGCTTATTATACGTGCCTAAACACGCACCGTTTGATTTGTATGAACGTGAACCGAAGCATGGCGTGCAGTTGTATGTGAAGCGCGTATTTATCATGGATGATGCGAAAAAACTGATGCCAACTTATTTGCGCTTTATTCGCGGGGTAATAGACAGCAGTGATCTGCCTTTAAACGTTTCACGCGAGATCCTGCAGGAAAGCCGGGACCTTGACGCAATTCGCTCAGGCAGTGTGAAAAAAATATTGTCTTTGTTAGAAGATTTACAAAAAAATCAGCCAGAAAAATATGCCGAATTCTGGTCAGTGTTTGGAAATGTCCTAAAAGAAGGTATTGCTGAAGACTACAGCAATAAAGATAAGATTGCTGGGCTATGTCGTTTCGCTTCTACCCATAATGATAGTGCTGAGCAGACTGTTTCACTGGCTGATTATATCGGCCGAATGAAAGAGGGACAGGACAAACTCTACTATATTACCGCAGACAGCTATGCAGCAGCGAAAAATAGCCCACATTTAGAGATTTTTCTTAAAAAAGGCGTGGAAGTGTTGTTATTGACTGATCGTGTGGACGAATGGGTGGTTAACAGTCTGACTGAATTTGATGGTAAAAAGCTGGTCAGCGTAGCCAAAGGTTCACTTGATCTGGGTGATCTAGCTGATGAGGAAGAAAAAGCAGTTCAGGCCAAAACAGAAGAAGAAAATAAAGAACTTCTCGAACAAATCAAAACAGCACTGGGTGACAAAGTGGATGCAGTGCGTGCCACTGCCCGTCTGACCGATAGTCCCGCCTGTTTGGTCGTGGGTGAGCATGATATGAGTCAACATCTGGCTCGTATGCTTGAAGCGTCTGGAGCCGGGGCACAGATCCCTCACACCAAACCGACGTTGGAAATTAACCCAGACCATCCTCTGATTAAAAAAATTGCTACCGAACAGGATCAGGAGCAACGTCATGAGTTGACAGAGCTGGTTTATGATCAGGCATTACTGGCCGAAGGCGGTAAGCTGGAAAATCCGGCAGCTTTTGTTAAACGCATGAATCACCTTTTGCTGAGCATGAATCAGTAATTCACCTTATATCTGATCAAACTGCCCATAGTTATGGGCAGTTTTTTTTGCTAATCAGCTGATCGTCATCATGGAGCAAAAAGATTGAAGTCTTTAGTAAAAAATGCCTGCATAGCAAGCATTAATGCAACTTGGTTTTATAAATACTTAATTACCAGATGGTAATTTGCTTTTTTGTAAATAACTATGGATAGCGTACATTAGTAATAAAAAGACCATGAAAGGTATGCCAAATAGCAAAGTAGCATGAAAAATAGGTGTAAACCATGTAGTGATTAGAATACTGATAATTGCCATCAAACCAGCTAAAGTAATCAACGGAAAACCGGGTACTTGAAATTTAATCTGTTTATTTTCCCGGTGCATATGCATGCGGAAGCCCAGATGCGACAGAAAAACTATTCCCCAGCTGAATAAAGCCCCAAACATCGATAGTGCGATCATGACTGGGAAAGCAGTTTCCGGATTAAATATATACACCATAGCTGCCACAGCAATACCGGCTGAAGATAAGCTTAAAGCATTCAGTGGCACGCCATTACTTCGTACTTTACCCAGTTTATGCGGTGCTTCACCAGCTCGCGATAGACTGAACATCATACGGGTGGCTATGTACAACATGCTGTTCATAGAGGAAAGCGCAGCAACGATAACAATGAAATTGAGAATACTGTCGGCAAACGGAATACCTACAATCTGCATAACAGTGACAAACGGACTAGTGCTGTTTTCTTTAATTAACTCCTGCCATGGTACCAGCATAACAATCAGACTTAAGGCCAGAAGATAGAAAATGAACAAGCGAGCCAAAGTCCCTTTAAACGCAGTCTTAACGGCCTGTTCAGGGTTGGTTGCTTCGCCAGCGGCAATGGCAATCATTTCAATACCCAGATAACTGAAGATGGAGATAATTACTCCCGTCCAGATACCTGAAAAACCGTGCGGCGCAAAACCACCACCAGCTAACAGATGATATTCAATTTTATTTATACTACCATAAGTCATTAACACCCCAATACCAAGTATAACAAAAACCAGTATGGCAAAAATTTTAATAGTGGAAAGCCAGTATTCAACCGAGCCAAAAGCCTTAACACTATAGGCATTCACTGCAATCAGACTAATAGAAAATAAGCCAATCCAGATCCAAGAACTAACCTGAGGAAACCAAAATTTCATGTATTCCGCAATCGCTGTCACTTCGGTACCAACGGCCAGTACAATACACGACCAATAACTGTAACGTACCAAAAAACCAGCTAACGGGTGTAGATAAAATTCCGCATATGCACCAAAAGAACCGGAGGTAGGATGTTGAACCGTCATTTCTGCCAGACATCCCATTAAAGCTAGCGCAATCAGACCACCTAAGGCATAACTAATGATAACCGCTGGGCCGGCAAACCCAATTGCGAACTTACTGCCCAGAAACAAACCCGTTCCAATTGCTCCACCAATAGCAATCATACTCATCTGTTTGGCAGAAAGTTTTTTATGCAAACCTGCTTCACGTGATTGAATTTTATCAAAATTACCCATCATTACCCTTTAAATATGCAGATTTCTGGCACAATATTTACTGTTATCTGATAAATCTGCATAGCTTGCAAATCAAAATTACAGTTTGATTATTATAATCGTAAGTTAATATTAAACTATAATCACAATACAAATTTCTAGTTACATATTATTTAAATATGATATTGATCAAATCTTAACTTAATCTAGCATTTCAACAAAATTGCTGGCTAATTAAGCTATTTAAATGGCTCAATTGTCTCATCAGCCATTAAATGAAGTAGTTGATAAATTTTAATTACCCAGATAAAGACACAACCGAAGTTAGAACACGAACATACAATCGGATGTAAATTAAGCATACCTAACCGATTCTCACTAACTATAAATATAAAACCTAACTTTATCCATTCCATATGAAAATTTACAAATTAAACAATATAGTTAAAAACATTTGTGTACACAAGAATTTGATCATTACTTTATCAAGACAGTAGTGGCTATAAAAACGACTTACTTAACAATTTTGCCTAAAATATTGAGTTAAAAGATGATGTAAAATGCTATTCAAACCGACTAATCAATAATTCTTAGGTATATAAGCTTGCGTTAAAATTTATAGAAAATTAGTATTATCCAAGATAGAGCATGCTATACAAACAGTGCAGACAGGCAGCGAATTAACACTCAATTTATGTCAGCGCAGACTCACCACTGACTAAAATTTATCTGATAGAAAATGAGCATATATTCTTACTTGTACAGGCAAAGCTATATCAACATATTGTCATCTCAATCTACACTTATTACTGAAAGGAATCTAATATATCTATGGCAAAGTTACTTTGAGTGCGAATCATTGAACTTTAAAGCAAGTACAGATATAGCCAGTTTAGTTAAGAATAGGTATAATTTAATGATATTAATCATTGATTTTAATTGGTAATTTTGTATAGTATAACTATACATACAGGAGTTAATTCATGATTATTAACTTTAAACATAAAGGGCTTGAACAATATTATCGAACTGGGTGCAAAGCATATATACCAGATTCTCATAGTAACGAATTAAGAGTATTACTGACAGCATTAAATGCTGCGACTAAACCTATGGATTTAGAGGCTCCAATTTGGCGATTACATATCATCCAACTTAATCAGCAAGATTGTTTGACTGTAATGATGAATAACGGTTGGCGCTTAATTTTTAAATTTGTTGAGGATGAAGTAGAAATAATAGATTATCAATGTTATAACTTGGAGAATAAATATGCATAATCCTTGTCATGCGGGGGAAATACTAAAACAATATTTAGGTGAAACAAATATTAGTAAAGCTGCAAAGCATTTGGGCATCACAAGGGTAACGCTTTCACGCATTATTAATGGTAAAGCAGGCATCAGCGCTGAAATGGCTGTACGCTTATCAATTTTATTAAATACTACCCCGCAATTCTGGCTAAATATGCAGGTTAATTACGATTTATGGAAAGCTTTGCAGAAAAAACACCGCGATGTAATCCCTTTACGCCAGCATACATCCAGATAAAAACTTGTAACAAATTATACAAGATTCAGATTCTTAGATGGATTGATTTGCCTATCTATACCAATTAAGCTAATTTTAGTTGAAAAGATGGTATATCAATTTCGATATCGCCAATCATAAAAACAGTATGATTAATTTGAAATTATTTTACCATATTAGCAACATATGTTTATTTTAGTTTAACAGTGGAGACCATTTATAATTAATTTGTCATTTAAAATCACCTTTGTAATTTAAAAATGCAAACGGAGGTAATAGCATGGTTAGCAAATAAATATTCAATTTAATTAAAAAAATCTGCAACTTCAGTTTATGAAGCAGTGAAAAAAATTATAAAAGATAAAAGGTTGGTAACCTAATATCGATATCAGGCCGCTAAACAGATCAACGAGAATGTAAACCAAATAGTCATACAAAAACTCTTTATAGCTGCCTATACCGATTGACAATAACTGGTTAGAGTAAACACAAAATTATATAATTTTCTATATAAATTATTTCCCTAACGCTAATTGCCACTAGAGTTATATTCGGTTTCAAGGCATCTGCCATAAAATGACGCAATTTAACTGGTGATAAAAGCCAATTTTTTAGTATATACAGTTTTCGGCTTGCAGTGATGACATGACAATTCTGCTGAGCCATCACAACGCTTATATTGGCATTTAGTATTCATGTGCCAGCAAAAGCTAACCAAAGATTTTGTGACCAAATTTCATATGTTGTTATAATAATACTATATTAACACCAATAATCATCAATCATAACTATTATTGCGTGCACTTAATTTAGTGATAGACTACAGTAAATACCACTCAATACCATTTTGTTACATACCCTCAGAACGGGCTAGCCAGCCCCTGAGGTAAACAGTATTACGCTCTACTCAACAAAATTTTGATATGTTAAAATTACATCCATATTTCAAATATTTAATGGCAAGCACATTTACCAAAGCTTATTGCTTTGGTATTGACTTTGCGCATTAAATCAACATATTAAGAAGGATTATTAATATGGCAGGACACAGTAAGTGGGCTAATATCCAGCATCGAAAAGGTCGACAGGATGCGAAACGAGGGAAAATATTTACCCGTCTGATTAAAGAAATCACGATTGCGGCCAAACTGGGTGGAGGAGATCCGGATTCAAATCCACGCTTACGTCTGGCGATGGATAAAGCCACCGATGCCAATATGCCGAAAGACAATATTCAGCGCGCTATCGATAAAGGTACAGGCAATCTGGAAGGTGTCGAATACGTAGAATTACGTTACGAAGGTTATGGAATTGGCGGTGCTGCTGTAATGGTGGACTGTCTGACTGATAACAAAACCCGTACCGTGGCTGATGTACGCCATGCCTTTAACAAACATGGCGGTAATCTGGGCACTGATGGTTCAGTTGCCTTTCAATTTGTTCATCAGGGTTATTTACTTTTCGGCCCTGAAACTGATGAAGATGCATTAATGGAAGCTGCTCTGGAAGCTGGTGCTGAAGATGTGACGACACAAGAAGATGGTTCTAAAGAAGTCATTACAGAGCCTTATAGCCATAGCCAAATCAAAGAAGCACTGGAAGCAGCCGGTTTTCACTCAGCAGATGGAGAAGTAACCATGCGCCCAGTTAACGAAACAGAGCTTTCTGGAGAGGATGCTGAAAAAATGCAGCGTCTACTGGATGCGCTTGAAGATCTGGATGATGTACAGAATGTCTACACTACTGCCGTTTTAGATATCGAATAAACCTTATACGGGCTGAAAACCAGCCCGTTTATTCTATCAGTTTTTTGTTTTAATCTCGTCCTCTTGCGACATGCATACCACTACTGAATTCCTAAAATCGGCTACTATTGGCGAATGTACCGAAATACTTGATTTTTGGCTGAATGAATGCAGCCTAGATGAAGCACCATCCCCAGCTATCGTCCAAATCTGGCAACAGATTTTTAAAACCCGCGGCCATAAATTTAACCGTCTAGCCATACTATGCCAGCAATGGTTGAATGAAGAAAGCAGTCCATGAAAGCAGTCTGGTCGAATAAATGGTTTTTCCTGTCAGTAGTCTGGTTCATAGCCAGTATTTATTCGCTATTTTTTGCCAGTGGAAACCATCTTTCTTCGATTCGTCACTTCGATAAAATATGCCATTGCGGTTTATTTTTCGGCCAGTTCTGGCTATTATGCAAAATCTGTCTCTCTAACGGCATTCACATCCCTATCCGCGCTTTTCTGGCATTTGCGCTGTTATGGGCTTGCACCAGCGAAGTAATCCAATTACAGTTGCCAAAACGCAATGGCGATATACTGGATGCAATTGCCGACCTACTCGGCGCTGTTTGTGCCATTTGGATCGCAAAAAAGATTCAACTTGCCCGTTATAGCAGATGTAAAGGAACTAAGCATGGAACTTAACAAATCTGTTTATCATCAACGTCGCCAAACTGTCTTGAAAAAAATCGGTACAGATGGCATCGCTATCGTCTTTGCTGCCCCAGAACAAAGACGCAGCAATGATACAGAATACCCTTTCAGACAAGACAGTTATTTCTATTACCTAACTGGCTTTCCCGAAACTGAATCAGCCCTCATTCTCAATGGTAAAGAGCAAACGGCCACTTTATTGTGTCGTCACAAAGACTCAGATTCAGAAATATGGCATGGTTTCCGCTACGGACCTGATGCAGCACGAGACCAATTTAAATTTGATCAGGCTGATGACATCACACAGCTGACTGAGCATTTAAAAAAAGCCCTACCAGGACACAGGCAATTGTATGCACTCTGGGGGCTATATCCTGAACGCGACCCAGAAATCATCACACTTTGGAATGAAATCAACCAGATCGCCAATCATCGTAGCATCAATGGCAGCACCATCACGCCAGAAAATTTGATTAATCTGGCCAGCATTTTAGATCCGATGAGACTGATCAAAGATGAGCATGAACTATCTTTAATGCGAATTGCCGCAGAAATCAGCGCACGAGCACATATCCGTTCTATGCGTCATACTAAGCCAGGTAAATACGAGTATCAGATTGAGGCGGAAATACTGTACGAATTCATGTCTCACGGCGCTCGTTATCCTGCGTATAACAGCATTGTGGCCAGCGGTAAAAATGCCTGTTGCCTACATTACGTCAGTAACCGTGATCAACTACGGGCGTCTGAGCTACTTATGATTGATGCCGGTGCTGAATATCAGATGTATGCCGGTGATATTAGCCGCACCTTCCCCATCAGCGGTCGTTTTACCAGCGCTCAAAAAGATGTTTATGATATTGTATTAGCAGTCAATCAGGCAAGTATTGAGGCGACGGTTAAACAGGCCAATTGGCAAACCATCTCTTCCAAAGCCACACAAATGCTAACCGAAGGAATGATTGATTTAGGTATTCTGCAAGGCAGCGTAGAGGAAAATATCGACAAACAGAATTATCGTCGATTTTACATGCATGGTTTAGGTCACTGGCTTGGCTTAGATGTGCATGATGTCGGCGGTCGTTTTGACCGTCAAGGTCAGCCAATCCTGCTACAACCCGGTATGGTTACCACTATTGAGCCGGGTATCTATATTGCTGCTGCCGATGACATACCAGCTGCATTTCATAATATTGGCATTCGCATCGAAGACAACATTCTGGTTACTGAAACCGGCAATGAAAATCTCACCGCCTCAGTGCCTAAAACCACCAGCGCTATTGAGGCCATTATGCAAACATAGCCTGACCTCAAAATAAAACCGGTAACTAAGCTCCTCATTAGCTGCCGGCGTTATTATGGGTAATTCTTAATGATCACACTGCTGCGTCTTTAGCTCTTGCTTAACTGTTTCGACTATATTTCGACCGAATAACACATTAACATCAACTTCATCAAATACGTAGTTGGCATGACAAAAATCACAATTAATTTTAATACTGCCTTGCTCAGCCACTGCCTCGCCCACTTCTTGCCCTCCAAGTAGCAGCAACATGTCGCTTACCTTAGCACGTGAACAAGTGCAGGCAAATTCAATTGATTGATCAGCCAATAACCGTACTTCATGCTCATGAAACAAGCGATATAGCAATGTATGGGCATCTAATTGAAGCAACTCATCGGTTTTTACCGTTTCGGCCAGAACAGTTAGCTCTGGCCAGCAATCTTCTTCAATCTTCTGACCTGGAAGTTTTTGCAATAGCAATCCGCCAGCATGCTGAGCATCAACGGCCAAAGCTATATAAGTGGCCAATTGCTCCGAACGGACCATATAATTCATCAACATCTGCGCGATACTGTCACCCTCCAATTCAACCATGCCCTGCCAAGATTCACCGTTCGCAGGTTGCAGCGTCAGCACAAACCTACCGTTTTCTCCTAATAAATCGACCAGACTCATTGCATCATCGATAACAGCCGTTTCATCCCAGCGAGCGGTAGCACGACAAGTGGCAGAGGAAGTGGCTTCTGCTACCAACATTTTCAGTATACCAGTTCCTTGTACCTGAACAATTAAACTGCCTTCAAACTTTAAATTACTGGCCAACAATACTGCCGCTACAGTTAACTCACCCAGAGCCTGCTTAATAGGCAGTGGATATTTTTTGTTCCGCTGGACATGCTGCCACACCTGGTATAAATTCACCTGTAATCCACGTACTGGGCAATCATCAAACATAAAGCGAGACAATTGATCTCGAGCATTTATAACCTGTTCAGTCATCATTATCTTTCAGCACAATATTTACTGCTATATGGTTACTCCTGCCTAAAATTCAACTTAGCTCAGTCTCATATTGCTAATGTGTTTAGACACAAACTTAATAAGTTACTGAATGTTTTCCTCACCTATCCATGTAGCAGACTCTTTTAGTGAATATAAAACAACAATTAGCCTGATTAGATTAAAATAATACCTACAATAGTAGCGATTAAATTTATTAACATATAAACTTTAAGCGGTAAACTTTACACTAATGCATTTTAATCAATGCAAACAATTTATCAGCTTAGAAACTTAACAAGCACAGTAATAGTTCAAGCTAAACTGTAAACTACACACCGTGTAAATTGAATGGCCAGGTACAACATCTTTGTACTAGAAAAAGTGGACTGACACTCATCATTGCTATGTAGAATAAGGAGAAAAAGCAATGTGCCAGCTATTAGGCATGAATTGCAACACCCCAACCGATATTGTATTCTCATTTGAAGGGTTTCGCTTACGCGGCGGCTTAACTGATAGCCATGCAGATGGCTTTGGCATTGCTTTTTTTGAACAGCACGGTATCCGGCTTTTACAAGACGATAAACCTTGTGCGCGTTCACCTGTGGCTGACCTGGTACAACAATATAAGATTAAATCCGAAAATGTTATTGCCCATATCCGCAAAGCAACGCAGGGACAAGTCAGTTTGGCCAATACTCATCCATTCGTACGTGAATTATGGGGTGAATACTGGGCTTTTGCTCATAATGGCCATTTACGCGGACTGAATAAAATAGATGGCGAGTACTTTAACCCTGTCGGCAATACCGATTCTGAAAATGCCTTATGCTATCTGCTGGAAAATTTACGCCAACGCTTTCGCTATAAACCTTCACGGGACGATTTGTTCGCCACCATTGCAGAAATTACCAAGCAGTTAAGAAAGTATGGGCTGTTCAACTTTATGCTTTCTAATGGAGACTGGCTGCTAGCTCATGCCAGTACATTGTTGTTTTATATTATACGAAAGGCACCTTTTGGTGAGGCAGCCTTAGTGGATGAAGATGTCTCCATCGATTTTTCAGCGGTTACTACCCCCCACGATCGCGTGGCAGTAGTGGCTACCCTGCCTTTAACCTGTAACGAAAAATGGCAGCAGTTAGCAGTGAATGAACTGGTGATGTTCAGTCAAGGAGAAATTATATTACGTGATTGTGAACAACCAGCAGAATATTTGAGTGTTGCAGAGGGTTTGTCCATTGCGCGTCAGGCAGGGGTAGAGATGTAATTCTAGCGGCTAATTATCAACCGAAAAAAGCTCATGCACTATTTCAAATCCATAATAATTGAATTTGCTTGATTGTACGGCAACCTTTACTCACAGATCTGGTCACCAATTCAGTTCACAAAAACAGCTCTGAATCTTATTCAGAGCTGTTTTTTCAATAGTAAACAGTGCCGGTTATTTAGCCAATAAAACCATAGATCAAAATAATGACCATAGCTATAGGGATCACAAGACGACGCAGCAATTGCCAGACAGCAAATATTGCCGGATTTAAATTTAATTCCTTGCGATTAGTCGACTTCTGTTGCCCCATACCAAAGAGACTGCTACGCAAGAAATTACCACGACATTTAAAGAAATAGATGCTGTTGCTATTTTACTGATCCCAATTAATAAAGAGCCCGTTATTGCATGACAAAACAG
>JAGGIK010000026.1 GCA_024103515.1 Snodgrassella sp.
AAAGGCCTCATGAAGCACTAAATAATATGACGCCGATTGAGTATAAAACACCAAAACAAGCAGCATGATTTTCTACGCCTACTTTGTACTAACTATGGGGTATTTACAATTAGGCTAATTGTATCTAACTAATTGTATCTAATATGTAACTATTCCCTAATATAGTACAGCCCTTATAGGAGAAATATTTGATTGCTAAAGTAAACATTAAAACTCAGCATTTTTATCCCAGATGAAATGTTCAACAGGAATCCACTTGTGGTCTTTTTCTTCAAACCAAACAGTGAGGTTTTCGTCATCACTGCTAGCCCAAGTTACTTCCCTAATTTTTATATCTCTGCTCCTTATTTCCTTTTGTGTAAATTGTTTGAATAGTCCTACTCTAAATTCGGTAATAAAACCGTCTTTTTTACCCAGAATAAAAGTTTTATCCCATAAGGGCGGGTATTTTTTTATCAGACTATCTACAGGTGTTTGTTCTATGTGGTTAAAATTCATAAATTTTTCCATAGTATCGCTATCGGCCCTATTTAACTCTTTATTAACTACTATGTGACTCTCCCGATTATTTTCTTCTATTACTTTAATTTTATTGCACGAAGATAGTAGCAGAATAAATAATATAATGAATACATATTTCTTCATAACTTTATATTAGATAAAAAGTTGTATTAGGTAACATGGTGTTTAGCTGCTTTAGAATATAATCTAAATGACGTTTCCGTAATTCATTTCCTATATTCATTACGCTGGGGTAATCCAGTTTAAAGCCTCCATTAATGCTATCATCATCATGATATTCATCTGAATGTCCAATGATTGGAATATTCCCCACAGTGTGCCCAAATTCATGAGCAATAGGAAATTGATAATATTCTTTCAAAACAAAGTAACACTTATAGGTTGATTTAAGATCTTCAATACCTAAGTTAATCTTTCTTTCCCCCAAATTACATAACTTGTTTCAACCCCCCCTTGAGCGATTTTGGTTACCTTTACTGTCCAGTGAGGATTGGTTAATACCCATTTGATGTCAAAATCTACGGTGAAAATACTATTCTTATGTTTTACAGCAAAGTTAGATAGTCCCCGAATTTTTAACTTAAAATAATTTCCCCAAATTTTGCTAATAAGAAAATCAGCAGATTGATGGAATTTTCTTTTTTCCTTTATGGTCCAAGGGGTAGCTCGAGTAAGCCAGTTATATTGCCATTTTTCCTGAATAAAAATGGTATTTCTATATTAGAAGTTTAGTATCATTAAATCAATTTAAATATTTAAATTTGAAAAGCAAAATATTTCTAACTTTAGAATTAATTCTTATTCTTGAGTATATGCCATAATTGATATTTTTGTATAGTAATGAAACTATTAGTATGGTTTAACTGAATTATTGTCTGGCTAGTTTATTACTAAGTAGCCACAGAGTTGGGCATACTAATCTTTTAACAATACATTTGAGTAGAAAATAAACATATTTTAATGCTGCAGCGGCACTGGTGCAGATTATTATCATATGATTTATAAGAATGGCAGCTATCCGCCGTTTTCAAAGGACAATCGGCAGACACTGGCGCGGTTTAAGTATGGCATGATTGAAAACAATCTGTTGTTTAATTATCTGGATTATCTAGTTTGGCGAGAAGCAAAAGCGGCAGGTGATGCTGATGAGGTTATTGAAAGTGTTAAGTTTACCCTGCGTAGTTCTGTTGCGCATTTCGCCGCAGTATCCCATGGATAGAAAAGATTGTTTACCGGATACCATACTTCATTGTTTTGGTAATCTCTGCTTAATCAGTCACAGTAAAAATGCACGCCTGAGTAACTTTTCACCAATATTAAAGCAGGAATATTTTGAGAAGGCAATACAAGATAAAAGCATTGATTTAATTAAATTATACACAATGATTGGCTGAATGAGGGAAGAAAATTCATGGAAGTAAGAAGCAAATGAAAGCGCACGATCGTTGTATGCTGGAACTTTTTGAAAAAGATTCTTCAAGAACCGCCTGAACAAAGTGCGCTTTACTGAATGGATATTTAACAATAAATAGGGTTAATATTGCTTACGTGATAAGAACAATTAAACTGTATTATTTAATCATATTTGATAAGGCAATTTAGTTTGTATACAAAAGAATTAAATTAAAAGGTTATTGCGTTATATCGTGCTTAATGGTTTATTGATTTGGGCGATAGAAACTAAAATTTACTTCTGTTTGAGAATGGTATAAAACACAATAATGTGGCAAATGTCAGCATAGCTACCGCGCCCCATACAGCACTCCATCCGTAGCCATCGGCAATACGGGCAATGATAATAGGTGTTAGAAACAAAGTGATAAATACGGTAGTACCAATAAATCATTACTATGATCATTAAGATTAGATTTTAAATTTTTCTATGGAATTGAAAATTTTGCTAATGTTGCTTTTAAAGTAAATTCATTATAATTACTTAAACCCGTTTTAAAAGATTGAAGTAGTGTTTTATTGTCAGGATTAATTAAAACAAAGGAACTTTCAAGTTCATCAAATAGCTTTAGGCGTTTCTGAGAGAAAATTGACAATGTATCTAGTATGATCAACGTTTCAGTGACTTCATTAGCAATTTTATTATTCATATCAATAATATTATTATCTAATTCCGCTAAAACAGCAATCTTTAAACAGTTACTCAATTTGTTGAAATATTCACGTTCTTTGCTTCGATTTTTGTAAATATTTTCGGACATTCCCGCATTATACGAACTTTTTGTGATAGCTGAAGCTTTTTTACCTAACCATAAAGCAGATGTTGATGTCTCCTTCTATGTGACCATCATTAGCCGTTCTTGGTCTTTTCATAGCATGTTTAATCGCCGATCCTGTCATTGATTTTGTTGCCACTGTATTTTTTGAAATGCGGCATGCATTGACGAAAGGTTCTGGAGTTGTAGGAATGATTGCAAATTTCAATACCTATATTTGGTGGATCGCGTATTTGGCCTGACTTTATTACCGATTCTATATATGATTTTTTTTCTTCCTCAAACACTGCCTGACGAAATTTTACGTTGATTAGGAGGTGGTCTAAACTCACTTGGAGACAGTTCAGCAATAGGTACAGTTCAATCGGGGTTAGCGACGATATATGGCAAACAGGCATCTCAAGGAGTTTCGCCTGACAAAGTGCGTTTTAGTTTTAATCCACGCAACGGCAACTCTAATACTAACCCTCCTAGAATTGGTAAAGGTGGGGGCACTGACTAATGGCCAAGGTATAGCACTGCTAGGAGGAGGTAGTGGAAGTAATTCTATGGTGGGAAGAGCGATGACAAACAGCAATCATCAATATGCACGCGATGGTGCAAAACAAATTTCAGCAACATCTTTTGCTAAAAATCTAATTCTCCTACTGGCAATTCAAATTCTTAGGAGAAAGCTTGACAATATAAAAAGGCCTCATGAAACATGGGGCTTTTTCTGTATGAAGGAAAAATTTTTTATTTTTTTAAGAAATAAACTTTTTTCTTTAAATCTAAATTTTCAGATTCGAGTTCCTTAGTCCTAATTCTTAAGCTTACAATTTTATCTATCAGCCATTGGATCTTCAAACTATTAGTCTCATTTACCGCATCCCATCCAGCTTGGTAGTCTTGTTGATAAGCATTATTAATAAGATTCTGATTCTCTTGCTGAGCTCTCTTACTAGCCGGAAGAAAAACCAGAACCTTCCGCAGCGGCAACGGCCATACCCATACCATTCATAATGCTATTGGTATTCATGTAAGCAATCATTCTCATTTATTATTTTATAGCATTATATCATAAATAATATAAATTGCTATGACTGCATTCATTTTTGCATAATCAAATCGGCGCTATAGTTAACTGAATGTTAAGCTTGTTTAATCGTATGGAAATACTTATAACTACTTTTTTAGCGTTTTCTAGAGTCAAACAGGAAAATATTGAAAAAAAATTGCTTGAGAAAACCATTACTTGATGAATTAAGGGTTTTATTCGAATGTCTATTCTAACATTAATAATGTATTATTTGCCCTCAATAAATTCAGTAAAGATATTTTACCGCCTGCTTGACATATGGTGGATTAAGGACTGCATAGTACTCAGGTTTGATACTATAGCTGATTTATATCAGAAACTGATTTATCAATTTCAGTTATATTTTGCAAGTAATTTAGGGAGTATTTTTAGGGTTGTGAACGATAACCAAACTGTTTTTCACAATTTTAACTCTTTTAATCTACAGACCGATGCTTCATCTATATGCCCATGCGTAGCGATCTGGGATCGGTATGTTGATATGCGGTGATTATGAATCGGCATTCGATTCTTTGGATTTATATTGGTAGGGGATAGATTTATCCCTGTTTTAATAGTTTAGGTAAAAGGGTTTTTACCATGATGGATGAACAAACCAATCTTTCATACTTATATGGTGCAAATGCTCCTTACATTGAGGAGCTTTATGAAAACTATCTGAGAGATCGTAATTCAGTTGATGAATATTGGAAAGATTATTTTGATAAAGTTGCAGCCTTGCCGGGCTATGTAGCCAAGGATGTACCGCAATTACCGATTCAGGCTTCATTTACCAATATATCTACACAGCCTCATAGCAGCGCTCAAGGTAGTGGTGATTTAAATGTGCTGCAAAAGCAGGTTGCAGTTTTGAATTTGATGAATGCATATCGTACTTTAGGTACTTATAATGCAGATTTAGATCCTTTGAAGCGTCGTCAGAAAGAATATCTGGTCGAGCTTGATCCTGCCCATTATGGGCTGACTCAAGCTGACATGAGTACTAAATTTTATGTAGGCAGCGATTTTGCGCACAGTCCCAAGCTGGCTTTGTCTGAAATCATTCAGAAATTAAATCAGACCTATTGTAGTAATATTGGTGTGGAATATATGCACATCATCCAGCCAGAGGAACGCCAATGGGTACAGGAGCGCATCGAAAATAATATGTCTACAGGCAAGTATACGCCTGAACAAAAACGTCGTATGCTGACGCAATTGACTGCTGCTGAAACCTTAGAGCGCTATCTGCACACGCGATATGTTGGACAGAAGCGCTTTTCTTTAGAAGGTGGCGAAAGTACAATTGTTGCGTTGGACTATCTGATGCAGCACTGTGGTAGTCTGGGTGTGGAAGAGGTTGCCATTGGCATGGCTCACCGTGGACGCCTAAATGTTTTAGTCAACATTATGGGTAAAGAGCCGCAAATACTGTTTGATGAATTTGAAGGCAAACATGTTAAAAATCTGTCGGGTGCCAGCGGTGACGTAAAATATCACATGGGCTTCACTTCAGATCTGGCTACTGAAAATGGCCCGCTGCATGTTTCATTAGCTTTCAATCCATCACATCTGGAAATTGTTAATCCAGTTGTTGAAGGAGCGGTTCGGGCTCGGCAGAAACGTCGGCAAAAAGACGGGCACAAATCCGTACTACCTGTACTGATTCACGGTGACTCAGCCTTTTTAGGTCTTGGTGTCAATCAGGCTAACTTCAATCTTTCCAAAACTCGTGGTTATTCAACTGGCGGTACCTTGCATATTGTTGTTAATAATCAGATTGGTTTTACCACATCAGATATGCGTGATATACGCTCTACCGTATATTGTACCGATTTAGCCAAAATGGTTAATGCGCCGATTTTCCATGTTAATGGAGATGATCCAGAAGCCGTGAGCTTTGTAACTTCTCTGGCGCTAGAGTATCGCAGTAAATTTGAAAAAGACGTAGTGGTTGACATTGTTTGCTTCCGCAAACTCGGTCACAACGAAGGTGATGATCCGATGCTGACTCAGCCGATGATGTACAGCAAGGTGCATCAGCATCCGGGGACCCGTGCTGTCTATGCTGAACGTCTGGTTCGTGAAAATGTTGTGACTGCTGAGCAGGCAGAAGCCATGATTCAGACTTATCGTGCAGCATTGGATGAAGGTAAACATGTAGAGCAATTTACCCTGCCGAATCATAAAAACAAATACGCTGCCGATTGGACACCTTATATGGGTACCAGCTGGAAAGACGCTACAACCACTGGTATTGCAGAAGCAGAAATCAAACGTCTTGCAGTTAAATTTACTACCTTACCAGAGGGCTTTACTCCTCACAATACTGTGAAGAGAATGCTGGCAAATCGCGTTGCTATGGCTGAAGGCACTACTGCCGTTGATTGGGGGATGGCTGAAACAATCGCGTATGCCAGTTTGGTTACCAATGGTCATGGTGTACGTATTTCTGGTGAAGACTCTGGGCGGGGTACTTTCTCTCATCGCCATGCAGTATTGCATGATCAAAAACGTGAAAAATGTGATGAAGGTGCCTATGTACCTTTGAGTAATCTGAGTAGTGATCAGGCATCTTTCATGGCCATCGACTCTATTCTGAATGAAGAAGCAGTACTGGCATATGAATATGGCTATGCTTCCAGTGCACCTGATCAATTAGTAATCTGGGAAGGGCAGTTTGGTGACTTTGCCAATGGTGCTCAGGTGGCCATTGACCAGTTTATCACTTCTGGTGAAACCAAATGGGGTCGTTTATGTGGGCTGACAGTCATCATGCCTCATGGCTATGATGGTCAGGGACCAGAACATTCGTCTGGTCGCCCAGAGCGTTGGTTGCAGTTATGTGCCGAAGAAAATATTCAAGTAGTGATGCCTTCAGAAGCTTCTCAGATGTTCCATTTGCTGCGCCGGCAGGTTTTACGTCCATACCGCAAACCTTTAGTAATCTTCATGTCTAAACGACTGTTACGTTTCAATGACTCGATGAGCCCATTGAGTAACTTCACAGAAGGTACTTCTTTCCGTCCAGTGATCGGTGATGTTGCTGAAGGTAATGAGAATAGTGTAAAACGCGTTATTTTGTGTGCTGGTCAAGTGTATTACGACATCAATAAAGCTCGCATGGAACGTGATCTGGGTAAAAATATCGCTATTGTCCGCGTTGAACAACTGTATCCATTCCCTTATGACGAGGTTGCAGCTGAACTGAGTCGCTACCCGAATGCTACTGAAATTATGTGGGCACAGGAAGAACCTAAAAATCAGGGTGCTTGGTATCAGATTGTTCATCGTATTCAATCTGTGGCTAAAGACAACCAGAAAGTGATCTTTGCTGGTCGTCCTGCAAGTGCTTCGCCTGCAGTTGGATACATGAGCAAACACACAGCGCAGTTGAAACAGTTGGTTGATGATGCTCTTGAACTGAAATAGTTTCATTTATATTAAATAACGGTCACCAATAGGTGGTGACCATATGTATTTAGGAGTAATCCATGATTATTGATGTAGTTGTTCCAATGCTTCCAGAAAGTGTGACAGAAGCCACTTTAATGACCTGGAATAAAAAAGTAGGTGATTTTGTTCAACGAGACGAGAATCTAATTGATCTGGAAACAGATAAAGTGGTTCTGGAATTGCCAGCACAGCAAGCTGGTAAGCTAGTAGAAATTATTGAAGCTGATGGTAGTACTGTGACTTCCGGACAGTTATTGGCAAAAATTGATACTGCTGCAACAGCTGAAGTAGTCGCTGATGCACCTGCTCCTGCTGCTCCTACTGCAGCCAGCAGTAATGCGCAAGCTGGTGTGGCAATGCCTGCTGCTGCTAAGTTAGCTGCTGAAAAAGGTGTTGACACTTCCAGTATTCAAGGTTCTGGTCGCGATGGTCGTGTATTGAAAGAAGATGTGGCTGCAGCAATAGCAAAAGCGCCAGTAATGACTGCATCTAAAACTTCTGCTCCTTCTACTGCGGGCAACCGAATTGAAGAACGTGTACCAATGTCTCGTTTGCGTACTCGTGTGGCCGAACGTCTATTACAATCTCAGCATGAAAATGCTATTCTAACCACGTTTAATGAAGTAAACATGAAACCGGTTATGGATTTGCGTAACCGTTATAAAGAACAGTTCCAAAAAGAACATGGAGTAAAACTGGGCTTTATGTCTTTCTTTGTTAAAGCTGCTGTAGCTGCATTGAAGAAATATCCAGTTGTAAATGCTTCAATTGATGGAACTGATGTGGTATATCACGGATACTTTGATATTGGTATTGCCGTTGGAAGTCCTCGTGGTTTGGTCGTGCCTATACTACGTGATGCTGATCAGATGAGTATTGCAGACATTGAACAGGCTATCGCTGATTATGCTGTGAAAGCCAAGGACGGTAAACTCGCACTGGAAGACCTAACAGGTGGTACATTTAGTATTACTAACGGTGGTACTTTCGGTTCGATGATGTCAACCCCTATCATCAATCCACCTCAATCTGCAATTCTAGGTATGCATGCAACTAAAGAACGTGCCGTGGTTGAAAATGGACAAGTGGTTGTACGTCCAATGATGTATCTAGCTCTGTCTTATGACCATCGATTGATTGACGGCCGCGAAGCAGTTCTGACTCTCGTTGCGATTAAAGATGCTCTGGAAGATCCAGCACGCTTGCTGCTGAATCTGTAACTTTAAGGTACTGGCCAGATAATTCATTTATCTGGCTGTTTGCTGTTCATAACAGCTATGGTGATGACAATACTGTCCATAATGGCGTTTAGTTACACCATGGCTGTTTAATCATATTAGCCAAAATAATTATGATTGAAAGGAAATTCGATGTCTCAATTTGACGTTGTTGTCATTGGTGCTGGTCCTGGTGGGTATGTGGCTGCGATTCGAGCTGCTGAGCTGGGTTTCAAAACAGCCTGTATTGATGCAGGTTTAAATAAAAAAGGTGATGCCCCTGCATTAGGAGGAACTTGCTTGAATGTAGGTTGTATTCCTTCTAAAGCATTGTTACAGACCAGTGAAAATTATCATGTTGCTAAGACTGAATTTGCAGAACACGGTATTGATGTTAAAGTAAAAAATTTCGATGCCAAAAAAATGATCGAACGAAAAGATGCCATTGTGAGCAAACTAACCAATGGTATCGGCTTTCTGTTCAAAAAAGATAAAGTAGAAAGTATCTTTGGGCGTGGTTCTTTGCAAGGGCAAGTGGATGGACTGTGGCAAATTGAAGTTGAGGCCAATGGTACTAAGCAAACTGTTACTGCTAAACATGTGATTCTGGCTACTGGTTCCGTACCACGTCCATTACCTTTAATTGAAATCGATAATGACAAAGTGCTGGATAACGAAGGTGCTTTAAATTTGGAGGAAGTTCCGGCCAAACTGGGTATGATTGGTTCTGGTGTGATTGGTCTGGAAATGGGTTCTGTTTGGAATCGCCTAGGCGCTGAAGTAACTATTTTGGAGGCCTTACCAACATTTTTGGCGGCGGTTGATCAGCAGGTAGCAAAAGAAGCTTTCAAAATCTTTACTAAAGAACAAAATTTGAATATTCACTTAGGCGTAACAATTAACGAAATAGTTAAAACAAAACATCATGTGAATGTCAAATACACAGTTGATGGTAAAGAAAAAACTGAATCTTTCGATAAATTGATTGTAGCAATTGGTCGCATTCCGAATACAAATGGTTTGAATGCAGAAGGTGTTGGTTTACAGAAAGATGAGCGTGGCTTTATCGTGGTTGACGATGAGTGTCGCACAAATCTACCAAATGTGTGGGCAATTGGCGACGTTGTACGCGGACCTATGCTGGCACATAAAGCATCTGCAGAAGGTGTTGCTGTGGCAGAACGTATTGCTGGCCAAAAACCCTTTGTCAATATGAGTACTATTCCAGCAGCCATGTATACTCATCCTGAGATTGCGTGGGTTGGGCAGACTGAAGAGCAACTAAAAGCTGCTGGGGTGAAATATAAAAAAGGACAGTCTAGTTTCGCTGCCAACGGTCGTGCTTTGGGAATGGGGCAAGGCAAAGGCTTTGTAAAAATTTTAGCTGATGCTGAGACTGATCGCGTACTGGGTGTGCATATTATCGGACCAGTGGCATCTGAATTGATTTCTGAAGCGGTGATGGCGATGGAATTCAAAGCATCAAGCGAAGATATTCGTCGTATTATCCATGGTCATCCGACCTTATCCGAAGCAGTGCATGAGGCAGCTTGTTCAATAAAATAAATTCTGATTACCATATTAGAAACCCGCACAAAGTCTGTGCGGGATTTTTGTTTGATTCTATGCTATATTCATAAGAACGTTACTTAAAGATAGCTAGGGTTCTATTATTTTAATAAATAAAAACAGTAATATATATTAAGGCAACAATAGAGCGGTTCATTGCAATAGTACTAGGATAAATTTCTTGTAACTTTTGAGCCTAAGCTTTATATACTTTCATTTATAACAAATCTAATTACTAATGACATATTTATAGCAAATTTTTATAAAAGTACCAGTTTCGGTTTCTTTTAAAATTGAAACAATCTAATGTTCAGTAAGTTATTTCATGTTTAAATTATCTGTTGGTTAATGGAGAGAATTTTCTACTTCTATACTGTACTGATTTAGGAGAGTAGTTACAAAGCATTCAATCATAAAACTTTTGCTGGTAGTAAGTAGATATGGTATTAGCATTGATCTAGATTTGAATAAATTGCCATTTGATTATTTTTTGGGCTGATTGTTATCTTCTTTAATTAATCGCGCCTCTAAGCGAACATAATTATCTTTATCAAGCAGATTTAACCGCACACCCGAACTGTCATTGATGATGCGCCAGCGGCTTACAAAACTTAAAGTGCCGGTACCAGTGCGTTCATCTTCGATATTTTGGCATAATTTAGTGATACCAAAAGGCTGGCTAAGGACTAGTTTATGTCGGTAATCTCGATAGCTGCCATAAATGTGATTGCAGCCAAAGTAGGCATAGTATTGATGAGTATGATGATCGAAGCGGATCCGTGCATTGGTATCAGGCAATGGCTCATTATTTAGGGTTCTAATCTCCCAGTTACCACTAAGATGTTTTGCGTTCGGCTTATCAGCGAAAGCACAGCCACCGAATGTACAGATTGCCACTATACTTATGAATCTTAAAATTAATGATTTCATTTCTAACTCGCTTTTTTGATTAAATTTTTTACCTTATTTAAGGATTTTGGCATTTTAGTTTTATTTTGTCATTTTAATTGCTATTTTATTGCTGTCTTTTGTATTCTTGTAACCATTTTAATGCTGCTATTTTTTCATCCTCATTACCAGATTGTAGATTACGTACCGCTCGACGATAAGCTGCATGTTGTTGTGCTTTGACTATTTGTTGTTGCTGAAAGTTTTGTTGATTCTCAGGAACTTTGCGATGTGTTTGTAGCGTTTGAGCTCGCTGCATAGCTTTGGCAATTAGATCAGCAGCTGCAACAACCTGATGATGACCAGCTGATGCTGAATTTGATATTGATTTAGAATCATTTTTTTTATTGCAGGGATTGATATGCGCATTTTTTTGCTGAAGCAGCCGTTCAAGCCGTTCGCAATGGTGCTTATAACGAATTTGGGCCTGAGTAGCTGCGGCAAAACGATCCTCCTGCAGTTTATTAGTCAAATTATGAGAACGGGGTAACCATTTATCATTGACAGGTTGCAAATAAATACAATCAACTGGGCATGGGGCAATACAAAGCTCACATCCTGTACATTCAGATGCAATTACAGTATGCATTTGTTTGGTCGCACCAAAAATAGCATCAACCGGGCAAGCTCTTATACAGGCAGTACAACCAATACATTGTGTTTCATCTATATATGCAATTGATTTATTTTTCTTAGCGCGTTTTGGATCAGCAGGCCTCATTGTAGGGAGCTGAAGTAAGTCGGCTAGATCATTAATCACGGTCTGGCCTCCCGGTGTGCACAGATTGAGTGCTGCTTCGCCACGACTTAGTGCTTGGGCATATGGTGCGCAGCCTGGATAGCCACATTGTTGGCATTGTGTCTGTGGTAGTAGTGCAGCAATACGTTCAGGTGCAATAGACATCATTAAGCTTCATTGGTTAAATTAGAAAAAGGTACATTTTAACATCTGGTTATATGATTTAAGCCATTATTACGGTACTCCACGTAGATCATTTCGCTAATAAAAGTCAATTGTATGATTAAGTATTGAGTGAACTATAAAAAATATTATTGCGCATCTTTTACTGAATATGACCAACCACCGCCTAATGCCTGATATAAAGATACCTGTGAAGTCAAATAGTCTGCTTGGCTTTGTATCAACTGACTCTGGACACTAAATAGATTACGCTGACTGTCGAGAACCTCAAGATAGGATGAGTAGCCAGCCAAGTAACGATTTTTTGCATGGTGCAGTGCGCTGGCAACCGCATCCCGTTCCAATTGTAATGCCTGTTGTTGCTGTTGCAAACGATAACCGGTAGAAAGTTGGTCCTCAACTTCTTTCATTGCAGTCAGAACCACTTTGCGGTAGTTCCATACTGCTTCATTACGCTTGGCAATCCCAAGATCAAAATTTGCTTTTATCTGGCCACCTTCGAAAATTGGTGCTAACACGCTGCCACCAATACTCCAAACATTAACTGGTTCTTTAATCGGGGCAGTGGAAAAGATTCGTCCAAACACTGCATTAATTTTAACTGAAGGAAAAAACTGTGCCTGAGCCGCAGCCAGAGTGGCATCACTGGCTGCCAGCAGCAAGGAAGATTGAACAATATCAGGGCGATTTTTCATGAAATCAGAAGGTAAAATCTCAGGTATAGCTGGTGCATGCAGTTTAGACAAGGGTAATCCACGCCGGATGATCTTGCTGGTACTGCCGGTAAGTATGTTTAGGACATGTTCTTGCTGGCTGATAATAGTTTGGATGGTAGGTATCTGTTGCAAGGTGGCAGCATATTCTGCTTGAGCCTGATTCAATTCCAGTGTTGAGGTATAACCAATTTTGGCTTTAGAATGTGCAATTGTTAGTTCTTTTTGTCTAGCATTCAGTGTTTGTTGCAGTAATTCCAGTTTTTCATCCAAAGCACGTAAGGTTATATAGGCCTTTACAGTAGTACTAATTACGCTTAAACGGGTACTTTCAGCAGCTATTTCCGTAGCCAGACGATTTAAACGAGCTGATTTCCAGTTATTACGATTTTTACCAAAAATATCCAGTTCATATGCGGCTTGAAAGGCAGGCTGTTCCACACGTGAAATGGTAGCTATTCCAACAGCATTCAAATTTTTTTGTCGGGTGGTGCCGCCGCTAGCGTTTAACGCTGGTAAAAGGGAAGACCTAAACACATGTTCTTGAGCCAAAGCTTGTTGTATTCGTGTTTGTGCTAAAGCGATATCTGTATTATGTTCCAAAGCCTCATTGATTAGCTGATTCAATATCGGATCATGTAATTGCATCCACCATTGTGCATCATACTGCCGTTGTGTGGAATTAAATCTCTCATGCCAATGGACAGGTATATTGATGTGGGCAGCAGAAGGTTTGGACGGTATATTTGGAATACAGCCATTCAAAGCAATGGCAATTAATGGCATTAGCTTTAATAATGACAAATTCATGATTTCACCTTGCTGGTATCAATACTTACTTCTACAGACATGCCAGGGCGCAAGCGATCAAATAATTCTGTTTGCTCATCAATACTTATTCGTACAGCAATTCGCTGCGGAACTTTGACAAAATTTCCGGTAGTAGTATCCGGTTTGATTGCAGAAAATTCACTGCCGGTTGCAGGAGATATTTTTTCTACAAAACCTTTTACCTTAGCGTGGTTTAATGCATCAACGGTGAACCATGCCTGTTGGCCAACTCGAATGTTGGCTGTTTGAGCTTCCTTGAAATTGGCTACTATCCATTTGCGCTTTGGAACCAAAAACATGAGTTGGCTACCGGCATTAACTAACTGTCCGTTTTTAACACTGATTTCACTTAAGCGTCCGTTTTCAGGCGCGCGCACTATAGTATTAGATAAATCAATTTCCGCCAAACCTAACTGAGCGCGGGCATTATCAACACTGGCTTTCAATCCGCTTTTACTAACGTGGATACTTTTCAGATCTTCCTGTGCTACGCGATATTGAGCTTTTGCTTGGGCAACACTGGTTTGTGCCTGTTTTAACGCAGCACGGGTCTGATCCCGTTCACGCAAGGATAAAGAACCGTCTGCAACCAATATATTGACACGGTTCATATCAGCTTGAGCTCTTTGCAGCTGTGCCTGAGCATTGGCTATTTCTGCTTCACGTGCAGCCAATGCTGCTTCTTTACTGCGACGATTCTGATCAAAATTGGAAAGATTACTGTCTTGCAAATTAATTCCTGCTGCGGCAGCCGCTACTCTTTGCTTGTAAATCCGGTCATCAATTTGGATTAAAGGTTGTCCTGTTTTTACATCATCAAAATCCTGTACATAAACTTTTGTCACATAGCCTGTTACTTGTGGACTAATAATAGTAGTTTGTCCGCGTACATACGCATTATCTGTTGACACCATGGAATTTCGAAATGGTGGTAATTTCCAGGCACGTAAGATCATTAATATCCCAAGCAGTAAAATCAGCACCAGAATGGCTGTAACAATCCATTTTCGTTTCGGGGGTTGCCAATATTGAGTTGGAGATGCTTGTGAGGTAGAGATTTTAGTCGGATCGGCATTTTCTGACTGATTACCTGTTTGGTTTGGTTGTTCTTCATCATTATGTGCAGGGGATTGATCTTGTCTCGCCCTATCTTCGCTGTTGGTAGGAGGCTGAGAGCTACCCTCGATTTGTTTTGGATCTTTTTTTTCTGTCTGAGCTGAGTCATGCTGTGGTGCGTTATTCATGATTATCCTGTCAATTTCATTATTTTGACGCGTTTTGTCTTGCACGCTGTAAAGCAGCAGCAAAAAATTTTAATTCCCGACCAATTGGATTGGTGCCACGAAACTGATGCCACCAGCGATGTCCACCAACCACTAAAAAGCAAATTAATGAACCTATACCTATGGTAATAAATAGATCGTTATAGGCCGCTATTTGAGCAAGCATCGCATCCTGTTGAATTAATTTGCTGACACCGTAAGCATGGTTCCAGTTACTGTCACTGCTGTAGCGTTGTATGGATGTCGCGTTTTGCTGAATCAACTGATTGACCAAAGGGTCGGTCAAATTTACTCCACTTGCACTATTGATTAAGTGCACGCGGGTGCGAATAGTAATAAAAGCATTAAGTAATGCAGATCCCATTAGCCCGCCAACAGTCTGAGAAAAACCAAAAACAGCGCTAAAACTCATAATGTAGTCAGAGCCTTTGGCTAGAGCACGGATCATACCTTCCATCATGACAGGGCCAAAGAAAAACAGTGAAGCAAAAGCAATTAAAAACTCCGGTAAATAAAAATTAACCGGTCTTGACCATTGATTTTGACCAATCTCCATAAAGGAAGCTGTAGCAATAATGGCAAATGAGATAACCAGTGGTAGTTTAATATCGGTTACTTTAAAAGCAAAAGCACTACATAGCAGCCCACATATAGCGCCCACAGTTATGACTGCATAAAAATGCACCATTTGATCACTACTTAAGCCCAATACAGTCATCAAGCCAGCTGCCCCCATATTTTGTTCAGACAATGCAACTCGGATTAATGAACCAAAAACCAGTACTTGCAACATGCCATTTGAGTGTAAAATCCATTTAATATCCAACATTGGATTTTTGCGATTGTATTCAATAATGGCAGAAATCATGCAGCAGATAAAACCAGCAACAAAAAGGTAACCTATCCAGTCTTTATCCCACCACACGATTCGGCCTTGTACTGCACCCGCACAAATAAAGGCAATTCCTGTTGCCATTAATGGAAAACTAATTAAATCTATTTTTTCGAAAGATTTTTCCAGATAGCCGGATGGAATGGGTAATAACCAGACAGCTGCGGATACCAATAAAGCCATCCCTAACTGAAAGCTGAATATCAATTGAAACTGTTCATGTTGCAAAATCAAAGGAGAAATAACCCGGGCAATAGGCTGACTTAGCTGGGTTAATCCTAAGCCAAGAATAATACCTTTGGCACGATGGACAGTTGGCATCGCTTGCATCATGTAATACATGGCCATGCTGTTCAAGCTTCCGCCTACCAGTCCACTAATTCCCCGAGCAAAAAGCTCCATATAGTAATCATGCACGAAAAATTGCATGCAATTGGTTAATATCAGGCCCAATACTATATAGCGAACATAACGGGGTAGGCCAAACGTCTGACGAATTTTAAATAACAGCACACTGATAATTGCACTGAACATATAATAGGAAACCATAACCCAGCCACCTTGCACCGGACTCAGGCCTAGATAACCCTGAATCTGTGGAATATTGGCCAGTAACATTCCGTTGGTAAACCCTGCAGTTAGACCGACAATCACCCCAATTACAGCATACCAAACCCGACGTTCCCATGGATGATCAGGAAATGAAGGAGATCCTGCCATCATTGGACGTTCATGAGGTTTTAATAGGTAAACATTATCGTGTGACATAGGTTAAATTCAAAGTCAAGACAAGAAATTTGAGCTACCAATGGAAAACGCCATCCACTAAACCTGATTAAAGGTAGATAGGCGTTTGTTATCTTATCTGACAATTCTAAAACAAAGACTTAATTTCTGCTAACCACATTTTAATCTAAGTAATAGTTTTATATACTAAGTAATAAAATTTAGATTTTGTTTGTTTTATGATATAAATAAATTAATTTAGTAAATTAACCAAATAAAGGTAAAAGCTGCTATAGAAAAACCCATGGCAAGTTTTATTATAAATGTCAAATAGAATTATTCCTTAGAATTAGTTGAAATGAGTGGCTTGGGTAATATTAGATTTAATACGATAGCAAGCAATGCACAAAGACCCACACCGGCAAAGGCCATGCTGCCAACTTTAACAACCATTCCACCTACGCCCACAGTCAATACTGAGCTAACAATAACCAGATTTCTAGGCAACATCAAATCAACTTTAGCATCAATCAGCGTTTTCAGACCTAAGGAAGCTATGGTGCCGAATAATAACAACATAATACCACCCATTACTGGCAGAGGAATTGAGCTAAGAAAAGCGTTAAACTTACCGAAGAAAGCCATACAAATAGCAAAAATGGCTGCCCATGTCATGATGACAGGGTTACTATTTTTAGTGATCATAACTGCTCCGGTTACTTCACCATAGGTCGTAACAGGTGGTCCACCAATCAGACCAGCAACACAAACGCCAAGACCATCCCCAAATAAAGTGCGATGTAATCCGGGTGATTGAACATAATCTTCACCAGTTACTTTGCTGATGGCCATAATTCCGCCAATATGCTCAATAGCTGGAGCAATTGCTACGGGTAACATAAATAGCGCAGCCTGCCAGTTTACCTCTGGTGTGGTGAAATGCGGAATAGCAAACCATGGAGCGGCTGATATAGCACTGGTATCTACCATGCCTGTTATCAAAGCAAGAACATAACCAGCGGTCACACCAATTAGAATTGGGATCAATCGCATCATTTTCGAACCAAATACAGTCACAATAACTGTGACCGCGAAAGTAAAGCCAGACAGTAATAACGAGTGAGTGTAATTAAATACCTGCTCATCACCAGACTTTCCCATAGCCATATTACTGGCTACTACAGCTACCGATAGCCCAATAACCATAATAACTGGCCCAATTACTACCGGAGGCAATAGTCGATGCACGGCGGCTAAACCGCGCCATCTTATAAGAGCAGCAAAAACAAAATACATGGAACCTGCTGCAAATAAGCCGAACATAGTTGAAGAAATACCCCATTCATGCATTGCATAGATAATTGGCGCAATAAATGCAAACGAGGAACCTAAATAAATCGGTACCTTACGCTGAGTACACAATTGGAATAACAACGTCCCTATGCCTGCACCTAATAGTGCTAAGGCTGGGTTAAGGCCGGTAAGTAATGGCACCAGAACCATCGCTCCAAATGCTACAAATAGAATCTGCGCACCAGCAATTGCTAATTTAAGTTGATGCCCCATTCATTGGACTCCTCTTGAACAAAATGTCTGATTATAATACAAACTGAATGAGAAATAAGTTAGCTTCGGTCAGCTAATGGCTAAAAATTAATCAAATATTACTATTTAAATCAAAATGTTGATTTAAATTTTGAAAATAAACCAATAAAATGCTTGCATCTTTCCCATAAATTGTGCATAATGCGCATCTCTTCAGCCGGTATAGCTCAGTTGGTAGAGCAGCTGACTTGTAATCAGAAGGTCCCGAGTTCGACTCTTGGTGCCGGCACCAATAATTATGCAGTGTAATAGGTTACGCTGCATTTTTTATATCTGTAGAAATGGAACGCAGTTTAGGTGTGCCTTTTTTGCCATGTAAAATCAATTTTTTATTGAGCATTCGTGCAAGCGTTCTGGAGCTAAATGTGCCTACCTCTGCACCAATTTTATACTATCCCATCCCCCCATTTCTGCAGAACAGATAAAGAAACGTCATTCTAGACTAATCAACTCGTACAAGTATGTCTTAGATCGTGCCATCTAAAATCTTTAATCTCGATACTTGATTAGTACACGCTTCCAAATTTTATGAAGAATTTGGATAGGCAGCACTAATGCATACAACTTTAAGCAAGCTGCACTGATCATGGCACGAAAATAAAAAATCCTGAAAGTAAATCAATATCGGTATGTGGTAGCGGCATGATGTCGCGGCTTTGCGATAGCCAGACATTATGCCTATTATCAGTGCCAAGCCACTAAACCGAAATCGGTTGTCCATGACGCCGATACAATAGTGACTCTTGTTAAACACAGCGATCCATCTTATGAAAGCAAAGGCATTGATTTGGCCTGACAACCGGCAGGTATCCGTATTTTTGGCGTGATATTGCCTGATTAATAAAGTCGCTAAATATGCGCTTAAGCCATACCAAGGATATCAGACGGCGAGCAATAGCACAGTCACAGCCAATCATTTACAATACTTGTTGGATGTCGCTAGCAAACAGCAGATTATCGTGCAAATTTAAGCTACAGTCGTGTTAACTATCACTGCAATTATTTATATATACTACTTAATTTGTCTAAGCGACAGATTGCCGCTGTGGTGTTGGTCAATATAAAACAGCAGACTCAATGGTGTCTGTATTCAGTCAGATTAAGCCAGTACAGTCATTATTCCGGCTATTTCATTTAGAAAGAGGAAGGGTATTTGCTAAACAGTTGTTTGGTAAGCGTATCAATATACTGAACATATAGCGTTTTGGATGATTAAAAAAAAGAATATCCCTATGACACTGTAGTGGCAGCAGCAATATTTAACCGCATGAAAACTGAATTGGCTAAAGGTAAAAAATTCATGCCAACTGAAGAATGACAACACACCTTTGCGGTTTATGCTTCTTGATACAATTATAAACGGAGATATTCATCGTTAGGTTATTTGCCTGCGGAAGCATTTAACAAACAGCTACCCCTTAATTTTGTTGTTTGAATATGAGTTGCCCTTTCAGGTTTTTACCCAAGCTTGTAGTAGGCTTTGGGTCAATATATGTCTATCTTGGACAACTTTTTTTCTAAGACAATTAAGTGTATATCAATACATTTTTAATGTATAACCTAGCCAGATTTAAAATATACCATTATCGGACACCAATATCCCTTGCCGGTGTCATTGATTACTGGAAGTTGTTCATAAGCCATATCTACCACTACTTGTTGCATATACTGCGCTAGCCAATTTTTATCGATTTTTAAACCTGATTTCCTGAAGTGCAAACTGTGCACCTTGCTCATCAATCTTTTAAGCGATAAAAATGGTTATTGCTATACTCCAATACGTTACAGGCCAATTGTACATTACCTAATAGAATAGCTAGCTGAAATAGTCCTAATTTAGACTGGATAATTTTTAATAGCTGGGTTACCTCATCCATTTAAGGTATCGATTGATTAAAAATAATCAGTTCTAATTTCACGTTTTGAAATTGAGGAAAAGGATATAGGACATTTTGGTATATTTACAGTTATGGTGCTGCCGTCGGTCGTCGCGGCGATAATGCGGGCACGCGTGCAATTGTACGTTATGGTTTTTTTAGCTCCTAACGGCATTTGGGTGAGTGAACCACCAATATCGATAGTTTGCTGGCCACTGATGGTCAAGCTAAAGGGACCATAGGTATAGCTACTGCTGCCGATCGGTGCATTTTCATCAAAAATAAAATAAGGATCTTCAGAAGTTAACCCTCCACCATTTATTACACTATATTGTATTTTACCTGTTGAAATGCTGTTGTACTGGTTCACCTGAGAAGGTTTGCATGGATCGGCCAGTTGATCTTCTTTTTTAGTACTGTACATTCTAGTTAATAAAACACCCGCGTATGAAACAAGTATAGGTTTGGTTACGACACGTTCTCCTGCCTCTCGTTGTAGATTGAAAAACCAGCCTTTATGAATTTCAGGTTTGAATGGTTGCCTACTCAGTTGTCGGAAATCTTTGTCTGAAGAGAAATGTTGTTGTAACAGCTGATCTTGAGTAATTTGCTCCACAGTATCAGCATTCAAATCATCGTATATTCCGTAGACAGTTTGCTGATCTTTATTAATTAAATCAGACTGATATATATCGCTACCGGTTCCAAAGTTAACGATGGCAGTCATATGAGCGAAGTTGTTTAAGTTTTCAGTTTGTGATCCTTGATTGATTAGATAAACAGCAGGGGCGGCAGTTATAGGTGCTTTAGCTTTGAAGATGCGATATGCTTTCCAATCGTCTGGATTTGGAGCGCGTAAGTCAAAACGATACAGGTTGCCACTGTAATCTCCTGCATAAACAATATCTGCAACACCATCACCATCTATATCAATTACAGTTGGGCTTGACAGACCGCCGCTGCCGTTTGGAGCGATGATTTTGGCTATTAATTCCCCCTTTTTATATCCCGTTTTTATGTTTGCTCGTGTGCCAATATCCAGACCGAGAATATCATAGATATATAAGGCAGATTCTGGGGAAGGTTTAGCTAAAATATCTTGTGCAAGTGAAGCAGAATAATTGTATCCATTACTGATAAAGGCTGCCTGACGGATATGATCAGTAATAGATACACTAGAGGCTAAAGGAGCTTTGTTAACACGTACCCTTGCACTCGCTGGTGCACCAACAGTATAACCAAACTGATTTTTTTTACCTATTGGAGTTTGAAAGAGAAAAACGTCTTGATACCAATTTGCATTGTTCATATTATCGGCAGCAATAGGCTTCCCTGTAAGCAAATCATTGCCTCCTATATTAATGGCAAATGCACCTCGACCTGCTTGTCCAAGCGTGGAAATCATAAATATTTGCTGTGGTCTGCCATTTTTACCGTCGGTTTGTTGCACAACCATTCCGCCATTGAGCAGGTAACGGTGTGGAGTTTGTTCATTTTTTCCATAGTTATTTTGGGTCAGGTCTTTATAATAATGTGCCAACAGATCAGAACCATCATTACTTTGTCTTTCTACCGCTAAAGGCATGAAGTTAAATTTCAGGTCATAAGGTTTGTTTGGATTGGCGCTGGAAACAAAAACATATACCATGCCATCGTTGGCCGTAGTCAGCATATATTTTTGACGCTTATGAGCTGTCTGACCAATCGTAATTATGGGATTATCTATGATATCGCCCAATTCGTGAGTTGTTCCATAGTCGCTTACAGACTTGCGCTGACGATAATCGAGAGTGAAGTTTGGCTGTTTAATCTTACTGTCAGCTACTGTTCGGCCAAACCATGCCAGTAAACCATCCCGCCATTCTGTTTGATTTTTACCATTATTTGGTATCTTAAAAAAACCGTTGTTTAGTTCATTAAGCGAATTGTCGTATAGATAAGTTTTATGACCATCATTAAGTAAAAGTTTGCGATTATTGTATGAAGGCTGCTTGTCACAGCTATTAGATTGAGCACTTGCATCATTGAGATCATGGATACATATTTTGCTGCTCCAGGTACCTGATTCGACTTTAGCGGTAATGCTCATGTCGTTGGATATGGTGTTTGAAATGGCTACCGTTGGTGCAATCGTAGTAGTTTGAATGGTGGCAGAGGATATTTCACTTTTAATAGTTTTGAATATATTATCGAAAGCCGAAATGATTTCACTGCGTGAATTAGCATTAAAAAATCGTCCCGCCGGATTGGTTTTCGGGTTGTATTCTCCACTTGGTGTGGCGGCATTTTCCAAATAGGGGATGGCCATTTTGGCCTCGTTAGTGGTTCTTTGACCGAGACCTACTCCAATGGTAAAGGTCTGTGCTGTTTGCCGAAAACGTTTTTTTGTTGTTGGATCAACTTCATTCCAAGGTTGGCCAGCTTCATCTACGATTCGCTTAGAAAGTACAGAATTAATGGATTTTCCGCTGGCACTGTAATAGTCTTGTTGATAAATATAATTACCAAAGTTATAGTTACTTAGACGTTCGGTATAATATTTTAGACGAAGCGGCTTGTTAATATTGTGATTTTTCGTCAAAAAAGCCAATCGATCTTTTTCTGTTTTGTAATCGCGGTCGAAATAAGCATCAAAACGTGAATCTTCCCCTTTAAAGCTTTTGTCTGATATTGCATAAGTGTTATCAGCTTCGCCATCGCTTAATACAATAATGTATGATTTCTGACATCGATATCTGAGTTTATTGATAACCAAATTGCGCGCAATGACCGGAAACTGACGGGTGGTGGGGGTGTCACACGGTGTTTCTAGATTTTTGATGTTACTGAGCATACTCTGATAGTTTTGCGGTTTGGAAGTGTCATAAAATTGGTTATATTTCTTTTGATCACCTGTGCCACACATAGGGCGAAAGGCGAAATACATATCATCATGATAATTGGTGATGATGTCTGTCAGCACTTCTTTTACTGAATCAATACGCCGATATGTGTTACAGCTATAGCGAATTTCTTTGGTATTTTTAGGAATGACATCAAAGCCATACTGGTAAGGACCGAAAGGCTCCCATTTGCCTCCATTACCCTTTGGATTTGGAATCCAATGACTAACACGGCATTTATAAATCATCGGAACAATATTCATTGACATGCTGCCGGAGTCATCGATATATAGTGTAACGTTTGGTTTAACATTATAAGCAGAGAAAGTAGTGGCTTTACTTTGCAGATGAAGAGGAATGTCAGCAAAGATATCAGCTTTAGCCATTGCGGAGCTAACTAAGAACGTGCTTAGGTACATGAAGATTAGATAAAACATTAATTTGCACTGATTTTCAGAACGAGAACCGGATTCGGTATAAATCTGAGAGTTGTAATTCATGATATACCTATCTTTAAAGCTTAAAAAAAGTATTGGCCGACACATGAAATATTTATGAATATATTTATGTTTTCAGCATAATAAAGTTTTGCTTTGATTGTTAGAATGATTAAAAGATTTCATTTATTTCTGTGTTTAAGGTTTGAATAGGTTGAACTGTTGCAGTATAGATAAATCCAAAGAATAATTTATTTACTTACCCCATAATCATTGTTTAAAAATCGCAATATTCATTTTAATAAATTTTAAGTATATTAAAGTTTGCATAAAAGATAATTGGTGTAAATAAAGGTTTGCTATTTTATTTCAATGTTAAATTTATATATAATACTAAATATCAAATTATCATTTATAATTAATATTATAGAACCTAAACATTCATAAAATGTAAATTAATAATTAAACTAATCAAATCAATGTTACTATATGTATAGAAATATTTAAATTAAGTTTTATTTTAATAATATACGTGCATAAAATAGTACATATTATCAATAAATATAAATTCAGCGGAAGCGGATACTTCAACGACAAAAAATTTTATTATTGTTTAATTAAAAATAAAAAAACAAGCAAAATAATTATTTGGTATTGTATAAATTTGGATTGTGAATGTGGTTCTCATTTTTTTATAAATATTTTTTGATTTATATTTTTACAATATTTTGTAAAAAAGACTTGTCACGATAATTACTCTGTGGTTAAATGCTTTCCTCAATAACAAGGGGTGATTAGCTCAGTTGGTAGAGCGTCTGCCTTACAAGCAGAATGTCGGCGGTTCGACTCCGTCATCACCCACCAATTACCTTTCCATACCATCTCTCGCGGAATTATTTCAGATATCAGTGTTTAATGTTAGCTCGATTCTGATATTTCACCGTTAATGCATAATACTCCTTCATTGAGCCTTAATATACAAATAATGGCAAAGTCTCAAACTTATAGAGTTAATAGAAGCAAGTTTAACAATAATTAAAAATAATCTGCTCAGTAAATTTATCACATTAAATAAATACAGAAGAAAGAACCCTGACTCATCGCTCACTTAGATCATAAGAGTAGGTTAAGTTTGAAGATGAACACTAAAATAGTCGACTCAGTATAAAATATTTGACTCAAAAATAATGGTATCGCCAAAGCATTTTGCTATTAATTCTCAAATCATATACATATTAACTAAGTCAAAAAATATGAACGTGTACCCAATAAAATTTGCTGATTGAGAACAATTGAACTAATGCTGTTCCTATTTCAAGATGCGTTGAAAAATCACTCTGCTGTATCGTCCTCCTTACTAAAATAATAGAATTTATAAGCGAATTAACTACAATTACAGAATCAGTTGCCAATAACAACAAACTTAATCTATAACAGTCTAGATAAAAAGTATTTTAAAAGCTTTAGCTATTAGATAAAGAAGAACAATGTATAAAATTAGGGGTGATATCAGGTAGTTTTTTCAATTTAGCGAATACGCACATAAAATTTTAGCAGAATAGTAGCTCAAAAATTAGCCTGTGTTTTTTAAAGTAGCATGTCCAAATCAGTGATTTCACTGTAAAAGACTCAATTCATGGCCAGATACACTCAATAAGCAATACTAGTACAGACAAATTTTAGGAAATAACAAACATAAAGCGAAACAAGAAAAGATGGGGAATCAACCAAAATGTGCACGACAGGCTTTGCGCGCTGCTTATAAAGCGCAAATAATGAATTTTGATTAGCAGGGAAATTGTGCAGTGAGTTGGTTAAGTTATAATTTGACACCAGCCGCACTAACCTGCAGGATCATAAAGCGAATAATTTAAAACCAAAGATATCCGCAATACAGAGGAAAATAAACAGATTGCGTTTCTTAAGCAGCTATGGATGGAAAAGGATATTCTAAAGCAGGCTAGATTGAGAATGACAAAAAATTAAAAACCTAACCGCAAACCAGCTTCATTAGGCGGTAACAGTACTAGCTTGTTGCTGAGAAATATCTAGGCATTAAAGCCATTATCAGTGCAAAGCAACCAAACAAAAATTGATCGCCCATTATACCAATCAAAATATTGGCGTTTTTAATCGCAGCGATCAATCTTAAGAGGACGGGAGAATTCATTTGCCTGTCAGCAAGTACTCATTTGTGTATCTTATCGTAATATTTCCCAGTCAATGAAGTTGTTTTTATTAATATCTGAGAAATAATTAGCTTTTCTTAGTCAGTTTGCTTATTTATAGTCAACTTAGATTATATCGGTATTTACTTGAAAATTTTATCTTGACGAGCATAACGTTGGGCAAGCACAGCACATACCATAATTTGCAATTGATGGAAAATCATTAGTGGTAAAATCAGTATTCCGACAGTATTAGCAGAAAAAAGTACATTAGCCATCGGAACACCATTGGCCAGACTTTTCTTAGAACCACAAAATACAATTGTTATCTCGTCAGCTTTATTAAATCCAAGTGCGCGTGCGCAGTAAGTATTGACCGCAATCACCAGTAGTAAAATAATTAGACTGATCATAACAATCATACCAATGGCAGTCAGATTCATCTTATGCCATAAACCGCCTACGATGGCGTCACTAAAAGCTACATATACAACCAATAAAATTGATGAACGGTCAGTACGATTTATCCATGCTTTATGCTTATAAATCCAGCCGACTAAGAACGGGCGGGACAAATGCCCAAGAATAAACGGCAACATCAGTTGCAGAAGGATTGATAAAATTGCGCCGCTTGTATCTACGTGTTGTCCATTGGTAGGCATCAATAAACCCACTAATATTGGGGATAAAAAAACGCCCAGAATACTCGAAGCAGATGCGCTACATACTGCAGCAGCGACATTACCACCAGCTACAGAAGTAAAAGCAATTGCTGACTGAACTGTTGCCGGCAAAGTGCATAGATATAAAAAACCAATATACAGCTCAGGACTAATCCACTTAGGTGAAAATAACTGTAAGCTTAAACCGATTAACGGAAAAAAAATAAATGTGCTGCAAAAAACCAGTAGATGCAAACGCCAGTGTTTGATGCCTTCTGCGATTGCTTGGCGAGATAATTTTGCACCATGCATAAAAAACAATAGGGCGATGGCGCAGGTGGTCAAGTAGCTAAAAAATGTTTTAGTACTGCCTTGGCATGGGAAAAGAGTGGCTGTGCCTACAACTGTAAGCATAGCTATTAAAAAAGGATCTATATAAAACTTTTTAAGCAAGTTATTAACAGTCATGATAGTTGTAAGGTCTGACTTTGTGCAAATGGATTATTTTAGCGTAAAAGTGATTTGATTAAATAGATCTAATTTGTTTTTTCTGAATGATGAATTTTAAAATAATTAATTTTTAGATAACTGTAAATTTATGCTTTAGGCAATTCGAATATCGGATATACCTTAGAAAACATGATAAGTATAATTGAATATTTAAATCCAGAACTCGATTCACAGTGTTCAAAGTTCGTAGCGCATTCATTATTTATTTTACAAATTTACTAAATACGCTTACAAATACAATAGTCTAAAAAGTGACTAGTTATTATAAATAAAAACTGTAACTATTCCCTAAAATAGTACAACATCGAGGTAGAAAACTCTCTTCATTAACCTCCAGAGGATTCAAACATCAAATAAATAACACCCTATCAATTCGTAGCTATTTTATAAGAAGCTGAAGTTGGTATTCCTATTAAAAATTTGCGGTA
>JAGGIK010000027.1 GCA_024103515.1 Snodgrassella sp.
AATAATATGACGCCGATTGAGTATAAAACACTAAAACAAGCAGCATGATTTTCTACGTCTGTTTTGTACTAAGTTTGGGGTATTTACATGACCAATTCACTGCGCGATTTTCTCTGCTGATCAAATCTAATCATTTGTGCTTTGAAATCAGCACTGAAAGAGCGTCGTACGCGTTTTTGTTGATTCATCATTTTTTCCTTTTTAGCGTTAAGTTTACCTTACCTCCCTAAAAAAGTTGGATGAATTAGTGTAGCCTATCCAGTTTAATTGACGTAATTCTGTCCATACTTAAAGTGCTGTGGGACTAAGATGTTATTCAACTAAGGCATATACATTGTTAAAAGGTTATTGATTAATGTTGGATTAGATGTAATCAGTAATGTTGATAAAGGTAGTTTTTTACTGTTAGTTTTTGGTAATGTTAACGCTTGCTGGTTATTTCCAAGATCTAATAGAATTTGCTGTGCACTACAAAGATGAGCCAAAAATAATAAATATTTATGCCAATGACTGGTTGCATTAGCGGACCAATTGTTCCAAACGTTATACACGCTGTTTAAAGATATTTTTATCTGGCTGTAACCAAAAAGGAATATGAAAAAACTTGGTTTTTTGATTGGTTATTGAGGCGGCTTGTGTGTTCATGTTTAAATGTGGTCCAGACTCCAGACATACGTAATTGATGATTTATTGTACTTAGCCGGGTAAGATGGTGCGGAAAATTTGTTAAGTTTAGCTAAAATGTTACTTTCTGTCTGGTATGTGCAATTAATTTATCATTTTATTAGATGATAGGCATCATAGTAGATAAAAAAGTTCAGAATTCTCTGAACTTTTTTTATCTTTAAATCTTTATTTGATGCCCAACGTTTTTTCATATGCTCGTGCTTTCTCATCGTCAAAGTCATTTTCCCAACGAGAGATCACCAGTGACGCCAGTGCATTACCGATTACGTTCACTACGGTACGTCCCATATCAAGAATACGGTCAATACCCAGAATAAAACCTAAACCTTCTAAGGGAATAGAGGTGGTGGCTAAGGTTGCAGACAATACAAGGAATGAAACTCCCGGTACTCCGGCTATGCCTTTGGAGGCGACCATCAAAGTGATTACGATCATGATCTGATCGGAAACGGATAATGAAATACCGTAGAGCTGAGCCAGAAAGATTACAGCGATACTTTGGTATAAGGTTGAACCATCGAGATTGAATGAGTAGCCTGTGGGTATAACGAAGCTGGTAATGGATTTGGGCGCACCATAGGCTTCCATTTTCTCTATCATTTTTGGCAATGCAGTTTCAGAACTGGATGTAGAGAAGGCAACAATCAACTCATCTTTAAGAATTTTGATGATGGTAAATATGTTAAAGCGACAGATATAAGCCACACCACCGAGAATCACCAAGGTAAATATCAACATGGCCAGATAAACGATAACGATTAATTTCATCAGCGGTATCAGGGAACCAAAACCGAATTTACTAATGGTAACGGTCATTAAACCAAATACACCAATCGGCGCGTAGCGCATGATCATATTGGTTATTTTGAACATCACATCTGATACAACTTTGAGGAAATCTGAGAAAAACAAACGTTGGCTATCCGGTAGTTTGGTCAGACCTAAACCAAAGAATACACAGAAGAAGATAACGGGCAATATTTCGCCATTACTCAAAGCATCAAAGATGTTGTGAGGAATCATGTCCAAAATCATGACTACTAAACCGTGAGGCTTGTCAGCCAGTTCCCCACTCTTTTGTACAAATTGGGTTACACTGCTGTGATGCAAGTGGGTAATATCAATCCCGCTACCCGGTTGGAATATATTACCAAATAGTAGACCAACACCAATGGCAACAGTGGTTACAATTTCAAAATATAGGATGGTTTTACCGCCCAGTCTTCCCAGGCTTTTGGAATTACCCAATCCGGCGATCCCCAGCGTCAAGGTGCTAAGTATGATCGGTAAAACGATCATTTTAATCAGTCGGATGAAGATATCACCCATTGGCTGAAGCACATTGACGACCCATGAATTGTAAGTAGCATAATACGGGTGGGACGGGTCTGCCATTGTGTGTAAATACAATCCGACCAAAATACCTAGTATCAAGGCAAAAAGGATTTGCCAGGCCAAATTACGGCTATATTTTTTAATTATCGATAACATAGTCGTCCTTATCGTGTTTAATGATTTAATTCTTATAAAAGACAGCATGCCACAGTCAAAAGGAACATTTATTATTTCCCTTTGTCTTCAAACATAGTGTTTAAAAATGGAGAAAATGAGAATGGGTATATATTACTTGACGGTTATGACGCGCAAAACCCACCAGCGTGATGTTGGCTTTTTGAGCCAAATCAATAGCATAGGATGTGGGCGCTGAAACGGCCACGACGCAACCTATACCGGTTAATGCTGATTTCATTACCACTTCAAAACTGGCACGACTCGACAATACCACAAAACCCTGCTTCCAATCTACTTTTGTGTGCAATCCCCAACCAATGATTTTGTCTAATGCATTATGTCGACCGACGTCTTCACGCACGGTAACAATCTTTCCTGATGGTTTGGCCCAAGCTACGCCATGTACCGAACCAGTTTGGCTATGCAGGGTTTGATGATGGTTAAAGTCGGTCAAAGCTCGCCTTATTGCGTTTATATTGAAGTTTGTTTGTCGCTGAATTGCTGAGATTTTAGGCTCAACTGCACTAAGGCTATCAATTCCACACAAGCCACAGCCGGTACGACCACTCATCTGGCGACGCCGGTTTTTCAACTTAACAAAGGCAGCTGAAGCCAGTTCGATATTGGCAATAATGCCGTTGTTTTTAGTGTGGATTTCGATAGCATACACCTGTGCTGCATCTTCAATTATACCCTCACTTAGGCTAAAGCCCAGCACCAGCTCTGTAATATCTGCTGGTGTCGCCATCAGTACGACATGAGAAATACCATTATAAACTAATGCTATAGGCACTTCCGCACTAATCTTATCGCTGAATTCGGTATATTTTCCATCTTGTACCACCAAAACTGGGCACAATTTGGCCGGCATATGTATCATGGGTATTTTTAGGTAATGATGTTTTGAGTTAAATGGCTTTTATGCATTTACAGTCATACAATCTATAATATGCACTTATTTTTAGCAACACTGAGATACTAATTGGAAGTCATTGGTTTACGGATTGCTTTTTTTTGAGATTGTCTCTCCCCTTTTTAGCCATTAATTCTCGATACCAACGCGGATGGTGTTTTCTGGCCCATTCCTGTGTGACAACACCCTCGACCATAGCCGGAATGGTACCTTTGATCCACAAAGCTGCATACACATGAATAATGATGCTTACTATCAGTAAAATAGCTGAGGCAGAATGAATCAATAAGGCAAGTCGCACTGCCCAGATAGGAAAGTAGGATGAGAAATACTGACGCCAAGCCACCAGTCCACTGAGTAAGAGTAGTACCATGCAGATGGTCATTAACCAAAACATGATTTTCTGGCCAGCATTATATTTACCGGTATCACCAACCTCTCTGCCCAGCAGAATATGTTTTATGCCTTTTATCCATTTAATGTCTTCGCGATCAAAAAAGTTATGTTTGAAATATCGGAAAAACTGTACAAAAAAACCGATAAACATCACTACGCCGATAAAGGGATGAAGAATGCGTGCCAGCTGCGGTGATCCAAATACGTTGGTCAACCAGAAAAAGGACGGATAGAAAAAGCCCAATCCTGATACTGCTAACAACACGAATGTTCCTGCTACTACCCAGTGGTTAAAACGTTCAGATTTTTTATAGCGTTGAATAAGTAGTTTTTTCATTATGCATCACCTCTATCTTTGAGAATATTTCCTTCACGGTCAAGAACTTCTTCCTGACCATCATCAGGCCGATTCGGTCCAATGGTAATGTAATGCAGCCAGCCAGTGAATGCAGCAGCGGCAATACCAAAGGCTGCAATCGGTTTGAGCATGCTTTTCCATAATTTCACGGTGGTGCTGATGTGCGGATTATCTGGTAATCCATGATAGAGGCTTGGTTTATCGGCATGATGCAACACATACATGACATGGGTGCCGCCTACGCCCTGCGGATCATATAAACCAGCCTTATCGAATCCGCGCTGTTTTAAATCTTTGATACGCTCGGCTGCCGTTAACTTCATGTCTTCTTTACTCCCAAATTGAATAGCACCAGTTGGACAGGTTTTTACACAGGCCGGTTCTTGTCCAACGGCTACTCGATCTGAACATAATGTACATTTATATGCGCGGTGGTCTTTTTTAGAGATACGCGGAATATTGAATGGACATCCGCTGACACAATAACCACAACCAATACAATTTTCTTGATGAAAATCAACTATACCATTTTCAAACTGTACGATAGCGCCCGGAGATGGACAGGCTTTGAGGCAACCCGGTTCAGCACAGTGCATACAACCATCTTTGCGGATCAACCATTCTAATTTGCCGTTCTCTTCGGTTTCAGCAAAGCGCATTACTGTCCAACTATCTGCAGTCAAGTCAATTGGATTGTCGTATACACCATGATTGGTACCGATTTCGTCGCGTATATCATTCCATTCTGAGCAGGCAGCCTGACAGGCTTTGCAACCGATACAAGTTGAAACATCTATTAGTTTGGCTACTTCAATCGGTTGGCGCGCCATGGGTAAAGGTGTAAGCTGATTGGTAGCTGAACGACGTTTGATATCTAATGATTGTAAAGACATTTCTTACTCCCCTTAAGCTTTTTCAATATTACATAAAAAGGTTTTGTATTCAGGTGTTTGTGTATTGCAATCACCGATAAAGGGTGTAAGGGTATTAATTAGAAATTGTTTTTTCTCTCCTACGTTGATCCATCCCCCATGTAAGGGGATACCAATCTGATGAACTATCTGACCATTGATATTGAGTGGTCGCACGCGTTTGGTTACTACTGCTTTGGCTTCGATCCATCCTCGTTTGGTGCTGATTATGACGGTATCACCTTTAGTTATGCCTTTTTGCTGTGCCAGCTGTTCGCTAATCTCGACAAATTGCTCTGGCTGAGCAATCATGAGTAATTTCACTGATTTAGTCCAAAACTGGAAGTGTTCTGTCAGGCGATATGTTGTTCCGACACAAGGAAACTGGTCTTTATGGCCGATCCGACTTTTGACACTATCAAACAGACGTACCGCTGGTGTATTTAACACTTTAGGATAAAGCAGGTTTTTACCAATCGGAGATTCGATAGGTTCATAAAAGGTTGGAAAAGGACCATCAACCAGTTTTTTGCTACAAAAGAGGCGACCGACTCCCTCTTCATTCATGATGAATGGATTCATTGTGGTACCCGGTGCTTGATCAGCTTTGTAATCAGCTACGTCAGCACCTATCCAATGTGTGCCATTCCATTCAATGATTACTCGTTCCGGATCCCATGCTCGTCCACTGGGATCACAAGAAGCACGGTTATAAAGAATACGACGATTAGCCGGCCAAGCCCATGCCCAGCCCGGGGTATTACCCAGTCCGCTACTGCTATTATCACGTCTTGCCATCTGATTGCCTTTTTCTGTCCATGAACCGGCAAAAATCCAGCAGGCGCAGGCAGTAGATCCATCATCACGCAGTTGGCCAAATCCGTCTAATTGCCCGCCTTTAGGTACTAGGATATTCCCTTTATCATCTTTTAGATCGGTTAATGCCCAGCCATTGGATTCTTGTGCCATCTCTTCTGGAGTCGGTGAGTGGGCAATCTGGTACGGCCAGCTCAGATTGATGATGGGTTCCGGTACTTTCCCACCTTCTTTCAGATACATGTTTTTAAGACGAAGATGCAATTGTGCCAAAATTTCTAAATCTGAGCGCGCTTCATCTGGTGGTTCTGCACCGGCATAATGCCATTGTAACCAACGAGATGAGTTGACAATTGAACCATTTTCTTCTGCAAAACAAGGCACAGGTAAGCGGAATACGGTGGTCTGAATTTGGGTAGGATCAACATTATGAGCATCGCCATGGTTTTCCCAAAAAGTAGCAGTCTCAGTATTCAATGGATCCATTACCACCATCCATTTGAGTTTGGAGAATGCCTCAACGGTACGATTAGAATCTGGAAAGGATCCCATGGCATTAAAACCTTGTACCAGTAAACCATGCATTTGCCCCTGATACATCATTTCGGCCATTTGCAGCACGTCATACATTTTGTCCCATTTGGGCAGCCAGTCATAACCCCAGTCATTTTCTTTAGTGGCTTTTTCACCAAAGAACCATTTAAGCAAACTAACCATAAATTTTGGCGTATTACTCCAATAGTTAAGCTGACCAGCTCGCATTGGCTTGGGTGTCTGCGCACTAAGATAATCAGCAAATGTCGGATTTGATTTTTCATTTGGCAAAGCCAGATAACCTGGCAAGCTGGTAGAGAGTAAACCCAAATCCGATAAACCCTGAATATTGGAGTGTCCCCGTAAGGCATTCACACCCCCGCCGGCCATACCTATATTCCCCAGAATTAATTGTATCATCGCCATGGTACGGATATTTTGTGTCCCATAGGTATGTTGGGTCCAGCCAAGAGCATAAAGAATGGTACCGGCCTTATTTTTAGCGGATGTGGCTCCTAGTGCTTCACATACTTGCAGAAATTCAGCTATTGGTGTTCCGGTGATTTTATGCATCATTTCCGGTGTGTACTGAGCATAATGCTGTTTCATCATCTGCCAGACGCAACGCGGATTCTGTAAGGTTGGATCCGTTATGGCATTGCCCTGCTCGTCTAGTTCATAGGTCCAGCTATCGTTATTGTATACAGCACTGCCTTTAGCACCTTTTGCTGCAGCTGTAGGTGCAAGACTGCCGTCTGCGGTACGGTAATCGGCATGCCCAGAAAATAGTCCTTCATTAAACCCAAAGCCGTCTGCTACTATAAATGCAGCATTAGTATAGTTTTTTACATACTCCCATTGAACTTTATTATTTTTGATCAGCCAGTTGATTACCGCGCCGAGAAAAGCGATATCTGTACCGGAACGAATCGGCAGATAATGATCAGCTACGGATGCAGTACGATTAAAACGTGGGTCGCAGACAATTAGTTTGGTGCCCTTCTGTTTTTTGGCTTCAATAACCCATTTGAATCCTACCGGATGGGCTTCGGCAGCATTACCCCCCATCACCAAAATAAAATCAGCATTTTGAATATCAGTCCAAGTATTGGTCATTGCCCCACGACCAAATGTCGCTGCCAGTGCTGATACGGTTGGTCCATGACAGACTCGTGCCTGAGAATCGGTGCCCACTAATCCAAGCGAACGTATAAACTTCTGAGTCAAAATACCGGTTTCATTAGAACTGGCCGATGCACATAACATGCCTATGCTCTCTAGACGATTGACAATAACACCATCTGCATTTTTTTCTATCAAATTGGCATCACGTTCTTCTTTAATCAACCGAGCTATGCGATCAAGCGCATCATCCCAGCTAATATTTTTCCATGCATTGGTTCCTGCCTCACGCACTTGAGGGTGAAGTACACGGTTAGGACTGTTGACAAAGTCAATTAATGAAGCGCCTTTAGGACACAGACTCCCGCGACTAACCGGATGATCAGGATCACCTTCAATATGAAAAATTTTCTTTTTGGCGTTTTTAGCCCCATCTCCAAGGCTGTACAGTAGTGTACCGCACCCAACCGAACAATATGTACAATTGTTTCTTGTTTCTGTCGCACGTGATAATTTATATTGGCGCACTTCAGCAAATGCGGTAGCCGGTGCCATCCCCAGAACGGCTAATCCCGTTGCACTGGCTCCTGCTGCCGTTACTTTAAAAAACTGGCGTCTGGTTAGGTTCATGATGTGTCCTTAATATAACTTTATTTTTATCTAAATCTACATTAGGTTTTGTAAGGTAATACTTTCTAACGTATTGATTAGCTCACTGTTTATAGCCCATTTAATTATATCGCAGTATAGTCTTAGTTAAAGATTTTATGAAGTTTAATTTTTAAATTTAAATATAAATAATTGTTTGTAAAGGATACAGATATACTCACTAATCGCTGTGAAACGGCTGTTATATGCAAATACGTAATTAATTTTATTTATTAAATAAGCATATACTCTGCATAACAACTAAATTTAAATGATTTATGAATTAGACTATTAGTGATTATTATATGTTAATTTGTTTGTTCATATTATCCTTGCAAAATTAAGCCACTACAACTTTAAATTGGCCATCGTTATATACTAAGGTATATTTTGCTGTAATTTTAATTTATAATTAACTCAACGCATTAATTTCACAGTCACAATATCTGTTCATTTTGGAAAGGGAGAAAGTATGCAAATAAAATCTGTTTTCTTTAACAAAGCGATCGTGTTATTAAGTCTTTATGCTGTGGCTACTGCTGCTTCAGCTACTAACATTACGGTGTCTGCTGCAGCCAGTTTGACCAATGCATTTAACGACATTGCTAAAGCTTATGAACAGCAATATCCAAATGATAAAGTGCTGTTGAATTTTGGTGCATCTGGCTCTTTATTACAGCAAATACAAAATGGTGCACCGGTGGATGTCTTTGCTTCTGCTGATCAGGAAACGATGGATCAGGCTCAGGCAAAAAAACTGGTATTTGCTCAGGATCGGCTGAACTTTGTCAATAATACCTTGGTCTTAATAACGCCCAAAAAATTGCCCCTAAAGGTCCATAATCTATATGATTTGCAACAGACAGAAATAAAGCACATTGCCCTTGGCAATCCAGCTTATACACCTGCTGGTCGTTATGCGAAAGCGGCCCTGCAACAAAGTAAAATCTGGACAAATGTACAACCCAAAATTGTCAATGTTAATAACGTGCGGCAAGCTCTGGATTATGTCGCTCATTCTTCAGCTGAAGCGGGATTTGTTTTTGCCACTGACGCTGCATTAATGCGCGATAAAGTTACTATAGCCACCACTGTTCGCACCACTAAACCAATCAGTTATCCTATTGCTAAGACAGCTGCAAGTAAACATCCGACTGAAGCTATCAGGTTTATCGGTTTTATCCGCTCGGCTAAGGGGCAGCAGATCTTGCGACGCTATGGTTTTCAAACTGTACGCTAATATTTTTTAATCAAATTACCTAGATTAGGAACAGTATATGAAATCGGTGTGGGTAGCTCTTTTGCTTTCTCTAAAGATTGCATTTTGGGCAACTTTTATCAATTTGGTTATCGGTGTGCTCTTAGGTTACGTACTGGCACGTAAAAATATCTGGGGGCGAGCACTGATTGATACAGTTCTTACTTTACCAATGGTTATGCCTCCTACCGTACTAGGTTATTATTTATTGGTAATCATGGGTAAAAACGGCTTTATTGGCCAATGGTTGCAGCAAGCATTTGACATCAATCTGATCTTTACTTGGCAAGGAGCCGTAGTAGCAGCCACTATTGTTTCTTTGCCATTGGTTTTCAAACCTGCTCGCGCTGCATTTGAAGCATTGGATATTCAGCTTGAACAAGCCGGAAGGGTATTGGGCATTAGTAATCTTGCTATTTTCTTTCGTATTACCCTCCCGCTAGCTTGGCGCGGAATTCTGGCCGGCGTATTATTGGCCTTTGCCCGCAGTCTGGGGGAATTTGGTGCGACATTGATGGTGGCCGGCAGCATTCCCGGGCAAACTCAGACGTTATCAATTGCCGTATATGAAGCGGTACAATCTGGTGATGATCAACTAGCTAATAGGCTGGTATTGATCATTTCTGCAGTATGTATTGTGCTTTTGTTGATGATCAGTAAATTACTGTCTGGTAAAAAACCTGTGCTGAACCTTAAATAAAACAGCTTTTCATCAACAATTTGGTTAGATTATTTGCCTTATGGCGATTTATTACTAATATTTTTAGCCGATTTATTTTCATGTTTGACCTGAATTTTCAAAAACAGATACACCGCCTTGATGGGACTACGTTTGATCTGAATATTAGGCTCAAGACAAATCATGCTCGTACTATTATCATGGGGGCTTCTGGTAGTGGCAAAAGTCTGACTTTGAAAGCGATTGCTGGTTTGATCAATCCGGACAATGGTTATATAGCCATCAATGATGAGCTGTTATTTCATCGGCAGCAGCAGCTTAATCTTTCTCCTCAGCAACGCAAGCTTGCATATGTGTTTCAGGATTATGCGTTATTTCCTCATCTGAATGTGCATCAAAATATTGCTTGCGGTTTGAAACAGGGACTGTTCAATCCAAGTAAACATTACCAATCTGCACAAGTCAGTTATTGGCTTAATGCTATGCAATTAGAAGCGGTTGCTAATGAATATCCGCACACTTTGTCTGGCGGTCAACGCCAGCGGGTTGCGTTAGCCCGTGCCTTGATTACTAAGCCACGTGCTATTTTACTAGATGAGCCTTTTTCAGCATTAGATAGCCAATTACGAGGCCAACTACGTTGTGAATTAAGCCAATGGCAACAAAAACTGGATTTGCCGATGCTGCTTATCACTCATGACCCAGAAGATGCGGCGTTTTTTGACAGCAGTATCTGGCATATGGATAATGGATACATATCTGTAGCTTCTCCTATCAGTGATCATGACTGAGTTTAATTTTGGTAGCGAATTGACGCCGACGATCAACGGTCAGCGCATCGGTAATATTAAACGTATTACCCTATTAGAATACATTGCACAATTTGGTTCCATTACTCAGGCCGCCAAAGCGGTACCCATGAGTTACAAAGCGGCCTGGGATGCAATTGATGCACTGAATAATCTTTCACCACAACCCTTGGTTGTACGCCAAACCGGTGGCCAGGGAGGTGGAAATAGTAGATTGACAGAATATGGCCAGTCTTTTTTGCGTTATTATCAGAAGATAAACAATCAACATCAGCAATTATTACAACAATTTAATCAAAAAAATAAAGACCATTTTAGTTTATGGCAAAGAATGAATTTACAGTTGAGTGCCGATAATCAATTATTGGGCACAGTTAGCCTAGTAAATATTGGTACCGTAAATAATGAGATACATCTTCAGCTTAGTAGCGGACAGGAATTGATAGCAGTGGTGACCAGACACAGTTGCGAACAGATGGAACTAGCTAAAGGGGTTGAAGCGATTGCAATGATTCAAGCTTCCGCCATCATGCTTGCTCTTCCTACTGATGATCTACAAATATCTGCACGCAATCAGTTACGTGGATATATCCGTGAAATTGAAACCGGTGCTGTTAACAACGTGGTCACCGCTAATATGGGCGATCAGTTAACTCTTTGCGCCAGCCTTACCCGTAACAGTACTGAACAGATGCAATTAAAAATTGATGATGAAATTGTAATGCTGATAAAAGCATCGAATATTGTATTAGGCCGGCTACGATAACATCGGGCAAATATTCTTTTTGCAAGACAATAACTATAAAATTTATAAAGGCATATTATCCTGCATCAGTATAACTAAAAAAAGGAAATTTGATTTGATCAAAAACTACTTGCATACAACAATGAAATTCAATTTTGCTCTTATTGGATTTATTTATTAACTCATACGTATCTACCCTTTCATGACAAGATATTTTCTTCGTATTTATTAAATTATTCATAAAAGATATCAGAGAATTAAGCAGCTAACTGACACCCAACCTAATCTTACTCATCCCTTTTATTATTAATAAAATCAATTATTATGATAATAAATGTAAAAAATATACAACATAAAGAAATATTTTTTTCTGGCGCCAATTTTAGTCCGTTTTGAGTAGGTACAGAAATTGACTAAGCATAAATTGAATAAAACCAGAATAAAACATTACGAAATAATCTTTCGCAATGTGTTTATTCCGGTTGGCGAATGATAATTGACAGCGAAGCCATCAATACGGTTTTTTTATCCTATCTCTTATATATCTGTCTTTTCAAACCGCGGCTAAATTCTATACCCCGAATCGTTTTTGTGATAGATTTCTAATATCGATTATGAATAAAAGATGGTTTATACTGGTTTGATCACCTATTTTGGTATTTTATTTCTGATTTTTTATTAAATAAGCTTAATCCAACTTTCTGCTCAAACCATATTTATCTAATTTATTCGGCCCAATATATAATTGGTCAACATAAACCAAGCTATGACCTCAAAACAGACAGCCAAGTCAAAATAATAACCCAGGCGTTTTAATCAAAAGGCCTAAGAATCTTTACTTTTAATGTTGGCGGTGATCTAACCCAACAATTGTACTAACGCAAAATTACCTCGTCAGGCAATTCATTTAAAGTTGAAGGACGATGAGGAAAATAGTTAGCCAATAAAACAGTCAACTCATTTAGCCCTTGACTCAATCCTTGTATATATTGTTCATGCTGAAAGGACAGCGTAATATTACTGCATATTTGCTGCCATTTTTCGATTGGAACATAAGCATTGATACCGCGGTCAGCAATAATTTCAACAGCTCGATCTGCAAACAGCACATAGACCAGGATACCATTTCTCTGTGCTGTATCCCATACTCCAAGTTGAGCAAACCAATATTGGGCACGCTGACGAGCTGTAATGTTGTGAGATATATCTGCGGTGGACAGATTCGATTCAATCACAAAACGTATTTGACCATTATGTTTTTGTTCTGAAAGACTAACCTGATCAGTTAACTGCTGCAAAGCCATTGTGGGGAAATGGTGTTTTACCCGTAGACGCGGATGTATCCAATGCCGCCAGAGTCTAGGCCACAGATTCAGATTAGGATTTGCTGCGCTGGTCATGTACGTTCCTCTGCAATGGTTTCGTATTATTATGCCCTAACAAAAAACAATTATGTGATTTTTAAGTTGTTTTTCACCTACACAAAGCTACGCAGCTCCTTCAGATAGGCATAAGCAGCCTGAATTGACTGAGCACGTTTCGTCGCTCTTTCCAATTCGGGTTTGGAAAGATTGCGCTGAACAAGCTTATCTGGATGATATTTATTCATTAATTTACGATAAGCCTGTTTAATTTCTTGATTTGTAGCCGTATTAGCTATACCCAGCACCTGATAAGCATTACTGTCTTTCTGATGATAGCGATGAGGTTGTTGGTATTGATTTTGTTTTTGTTGACGTTGCTGATGGTTGCTCTGCTGGCGGTACTGGCGTTGCTGTCGCTGATAGCGCCGGCGCTCAGTTTGCTGAAAACTGTAAAAATCACTCTTTTGTGCTTTAATTTCTTTGGCAATTTTCACCATATTCGAGTAAGAAATACCAAATTCACATGCAACAATTTTTAGAATACGTTGCTCTTTATCGTGCAGCTTGCCATCAATCATGGCGATATTCAACAGCTGTTTACAAAACAACATCAAACCACGTTTATTCTTGCGATATCGACGATGCAAACGTCGCAATCGGGATCGCAACGGATAATCAGGCATCATCCCCATATTAAAAGCATATTGGGCTAATATCTGTAGCTCAAGATTAATACCAATTTTCTGAATAACAAAACGAATATAGGCTTTGTCAGCATCCGTTACATAACCTTTAGCTGCACTCATGTGCCCGCTAACCTCAAACAGCACAGTAATGAACAGGTTCTTGTCTATACTGATTTTATCAGCTGTTCCTCTGTCGAAATCCTTAAGAACAGCCCACAAATACATCCATATTACGAAACTTACCAAACAAATAATTTTGCCTACTGGACCATAATGTGTGCCAAAGTGACCAAAATAAACAAAAACAATAAGCCAAGACCAGATATTTTTTAACATATTTAATTATTTATAATATATGGGCTACTACTCCATATAACCTGAATCCAGCAGATCTCTTTAGAAGTCTACCCAATATAAATTATTTTATACTGAAATAAGCGATAAATTTTGCTTACCAGTTTCCCGAAGCTCCGCCGCCCCCATAGTCACCGCCACCACCGCTGAATCCTCCGCCAGAACGGCCAGAGCTTCCCCCTCCCCAGCCCCCGCCGATACCACCAATGAAAACACTACCGGCAAAAATTAGAGTAATAAGAAAGGACATGAAAGCCAGAATTATCGCTAGAAATAAATTCCAACCAGCATACCAACCCATACTGAAAACCAGAAAAGCGACAATGATACTCCCTAAGAAACCACCAAACATATTCTTGAAAAAAGCCCCCACAACGAAAACCAAAATCAGCAAAACGGGTAGCTGCTCCGTAAAACCGCTTTTCTGTTGCTGATTGTGCTTGACTGATGGAAGTTTGTCACCATCAATGAGTTTTTCAATCAAAATAACCGTGTTATTAATCCCTTCATCCACTTTTCCGGCTTTTAATTTTGGGCTTAAAATGTCATCCAGCAATCTCTTGGCATATACATCAGGAATAGCGCCTTCCAAACCTCGACCTGTAGCCAAAAAACTTTTACGTTCATCGCGTATTAATAAAATCAACACGCCATCATCAATCCCTTTGCGACCTAGTTTCCAGCTATCCATTACACGTGTGGCATAATCAAAAGGTTCTTCTGGAGCAATTGTTGGCACAGTAAGAACAACAATGCGGCTACCTCGTTGCTGAGTAAACTGTAACAACTGCTGATTTAAATTGTGGCGGGCATCTACACTCATCATATTGGCTGTATCCATTACCGGTGCAGTCAAGGGAGGGATAGACACTAGATTATCTGCTGCCGGTACCAGAATAGCAAAAATACAGCCCAGAAAAAAAATCAGTAACTTATGGGCAGATAAGCGGAATGTATTCATTTTTTCACCTTGTAGCTTAAAGGATCAACTGCAGCCACATAATTTTGTCACTAAAATCATTAACTCTAATTAGTCAATTATTTAAATCGTACAGCAAAAGTCATCACGATCTTGTTTTGCTCCGATTAAAGCATAATATATTTTGTCAGCTAAAACTAAAATTGCTTTAATCTCCTAAAACTCGAAAATAACTTATTCACTTTTTAACTATATTAGGCGATATCATTTGCAGGATTAACGGCCAATTAAATCAGCCTTAACTGGGCAAATAGCGCCTAATTCATCAAATTATCTTCAGCTATTAAATTTTCTTTTGAAGGCCATAATAGAAATAGCCAGCTCAAGCTGACTGGCCATTTCAGAGCTAAGCTAGAACAGTTAGTAAATCAGAACTGTACTTGTGGAGCCTGTTTAACCGCAGCTTCATTTTCGGGCACAAAATTTGGTCGGATATGCATACCAAAAATTTTAGCGGTAAGATTATTAGGGAATGAACGCAACGTCGTGTTATATCCCTGCACACTCTGGATATAGCGATTACGGGCTAACGCAATCCGGTTTTCTGTACCTTCCAATTGCGCTTGAAGATCGCAGAAACTTTTATCAGCTTTCAAATCAGGATAATTTTCACTCACCACCAGTAATCTGCTCAGCGCATTACTTAGATCTCCCTGAGCATGAGAAAATTGCTTCAGTTTATTTTCATCTGCAGCATCATTACTCGTCATATTTAGACTGCCAACGCGCGCACGAGCATTGGTCACATCAGTGAGCACCTGCTGCTCATGCTTAGCATAGCCTTTAACAGTATTGACCAAATTGGGTACCAGATCGGCACGACGTTGATATTGGTTAAGCACCTCAGACCATGCAGCATTGGCTGCTTCGTCCTGTGATTGCAAAGTATTATAACCACAGCCACTGAGCCCCAGTACAAATAGCAAAGTCACTGCCCATCCTCGGAAAAATTTCAACATTACTTGCTCCTGTGTAAAATTTGTATCAGTTTAACATGGACTGATGTCTTTTTACGCCAAGGACCATACATTCGTATATACCTTAAGCTATAATTAATGCAAAATAATAAAAAACATTTCAACCAAACTGTAAAGGATTTTATATGTTTCCGGAGTATCGTGACCTCATAACTAAGCTAAAAGCAGAAAACAATCACTTTGCTAACATCTTTGACGAACACAATCGCTTGGATGACAAGATTACCGGCCTGACCAACAACCCGGTAACCAGTGGTTTGGATAATATTGAAGATTTAAAACGGGAAAAGTTACGCTTAAAAGATGAGATTTATGCCATGTTACGAGCAGCTGACGGCAAATCTTGATTATATATTTCTGTAAAATCAACCGCACTCGTCACCATAGCGACATCAGCAATAGTGACGAGGTTTGAGTCTATGTGCGGAGTAATAATGCTTGCATTTTCTTGCGTAAACCAGGTGGAAATGAAATAGCTTTTTTAGCTTGCTGATCAAATCCAATAAATGTCACCACTGCTTCTGCTATCACCTGATCAGTATTTTTCAACCGAATAACCTGGGTTAATACAGCCTTGCGTGACTGAACCCTACTGAAATATGTTCCAATCAGCAGATCATCTCCAAAATAAGCACTGTGTCGATAATTGATATTGATATTGATAACAGCCATTGCACACTTTGCTTCACAAAATAGTGGTGTAAGTGCCATATCATCAAAAAACTGCCAACGCGCATCTTCAAGAAACTCAAGATAACGCGCATTATTTACATGCTGATATACATCCAAATGAAAGCCGCGTACACGTAGCTGCTTCTGATGCATAACCGCTTCTTTATTCCTTTCAGTCATCATTCGACTAAAGTCCAAGCAATCGTTTCCTGTGCACGTAAAGGAATTAACTGCTGATCACCATAGGCAAAGCTAGCTGGTACCATACGTGCACATTTTTTAAGCGTGATCGTGTCCGAATTCTCAGGCAGACCATAAAATCTTGGCCCGTTTTCAGAAGCAAAAGCCTGTAATTTATCTAAAGCATCAACCTGTTCAAAAGCTTCTGCATACAATTCAATCCCCGCAAAAGCACTGAAGATACCGGCACAGCCACAAGCACTTTCTTTATTATTCTGAGCGTGAGGCGCGCTGTCAGTTCCTAGAAAAAATTTATGTGCTTGTTTACCGCTAACCGCTTTTAATAATGCGCTACGATGAGTTTCGCGTTTTAATACTGGCAAGCAGTAATAATGAGGCTTAATCCCTCCAACCAAAATAGCATTGCGATTATAAAGCAAATGTTGCGGAGTGACAGTGGCTGCAACTTGATCACTTGCCTCAGTAACCAACTGCGCAGCTTCAGCTGTGGTTATATGTTCAAACACCAATTTAAGTTCGGGCAAACGTTGCAACAATGGAAACAAAATGCGCTCGATAAAGACAGCCTCACGATCAAAAATATCAATATCTTCGTCGGTTACTTCTCCATGCACCAATAAAGGCAAACCAACTTGCGCCATTGTTTCTAATACCGGCAACAATGCCCATAAATCACAGACACCCGAAGCCGAATTGGTCGTAGCACCAGCTGGATATAACTTGCAAGCAATGATACCTGCTGCTTTGGCTTCTCTGATCAAAGTTGGGGTAGCACGATCAGTCAGGTATAAAGTCATCAAAGGTTGAAAATTTCTTGCGGCAGGTACGGCCGCTAAAATCCGCTCACGATAAGCCAATGCATCAGCCACTGTCACCACTGGCGGTTTTAAATTAGGCATAATGACCGCCCGCCCCATTTGACGAGCGCTAAAGGGAATGACTGCTTGCAATGCAGCTCCATCGCGTAGATGCAAATGCCAGTCATCTGGTCGGGTGATTGTCAGGATTTGGGTTTGCATATTAAGATATTAATTATTTCGACATAAATACGATGAACGGATTCAAACATTGCAGCTATACCAATATAAATAGCTTTGGCAGCTATATTCTAGACCAGTCATCCAAGCAGTAAATATAAAATAGATTAAACGTTTGCTAAACTTAACGATGCTTGACTACAATTTCAATAACGCCATCTTCACGAGTCTTTGAATCAACCAATATATGGCCAGTCTGGCGGCAGAACGCAGCAAAATCTTCAGGAGCAGATTTATCAGTTGCCAAGAGCTGTAATGTCTGTTCTGAGTCCATCCGCGCTAATGCTTTTTTGGCCCTTAGAATCGGCAAAGGACAATTCATTCCAGTTACATCTAATGTCACATCATATTGCGTTATATTCATATATTGCCATTACAGAAAAATTATTGACTGCATTATACCTTGACTAACATGGAATAAAAAACTTAAACACTTTGAAATTAATTATGTTTTATTTTACAGTGATTGCAAATAACATCAATTCTCCACATACTGCTGATATAAATTAGAAATTTATGCACTTTATCAGATAGTAAAATAATTAGTTTTAAATGATTCAATTTATCTTAACTATTTATTTATCTGCAAGAATACCGACATCTATAAGAATTAATAGAATCAAAATAAACTCTGCGCGAACTGACTTTTATCAATAATGGTTGTGACTTCCTCGGTAAGAAAAATGATACCAATGAATCTGTACTGTATATTTAATTTTGCTTTTTTGTGCTTTAGAGAAATTCCTAAGGTTATGGAGAGTGTCTTGTGAGATTAATATTATTTGTAAATCGAATGTAAACAGAGCTAATTTTTTTGCAATATTTTATCGGTTTCAGGCATTCGAGTACTTCAATATTGGATCTTATGGGTGGAAATGGCAACACCTATGCAAACAACAAAATTAAGGGGTAACCGTTTGTTAAATTCTACCTCAGGCAATTAGCCTAACGCTGGATGTAACGGTTGGTGATTGTACCAATATAACATGAGCCGTAAAGGCTTGTAGTCATACTGGTGTTGGCATCAATTCTTTCCCTTTAACAAATTCAGTTTTCATGTTATTAAATGTTGCTTCTGCCACTGCATTATCATACGCACATCCCTTTTACTTAGTCAACGCTGTATATTCAATGCATCGATACGCTTACCAAGCAACCGCTTATCAATTAAAAGTTAATACCAATAAACTATATAGTGATAACGGCGAAGTGTGTAGTGTGATTTATAAACCGATTGATTTAATTAATCTGCACTCTGTTATTTCGGGTACTACGCCAATCATAAAATAATCGGAACATTTCTTTTTCAATTTGCTGGCTTTTACAAATATACCCTGTAATTAAATTCACTCCGGGACATTACAAGATCAAGTTGTAACTCAAATGCAAGAATGGTTTGAATCAGATTTATAGCAGTGGGTATTAGCTATAAAATTTATCTATCTTATACTTTTCATTCAAGAATCGATTTTTAAACTGTCTTCTCCAACGACAACTATTTATACCGATAATTCTTCATTTTTCCGATATAAATAAATCTGGTAATTATGCTGATGTCTTCGATGAGTCTTTAAGTACTAAAATATAAACAAATAAGCATTACCATAAATTATAACAAAATCATTTTCACCATAAACATTACCAATTTCATGTACTAATAACCTTGTTTATAAATAATATTTTTATCGGTTAATTCATCAGAGAAATGTGCATCTATAACAATAACCAATTTATTTAGATCTATAGGCGAATCAGCCTTCACACCCAAGGTTTTTGCATTCCATAATAATAAAAAGTTTTTATCTAGGTGATACAAAATAAAACAATAAAGAATATTACAATTATCTTTTTCATTTTAAACTGGGTTAAAAGTATACAACGTAGTGCAGTACGAAATTGCAACTATAGCTAAAAAGATAATAAAACAACTAACATAAGCATTAACATTTATAAATTGAACGTGTCCATTCTGTATACAATGATTGAGACCCAAACTCAAAAACTTGATCATACAAAAACTTGATCATAAATGAAGAAATAGAAATTATTGTTGTGCTAACACCAACATTTCACTCGCATGTGTACGGGTGGTATCAGTAATGGTTTCACCGCCAAGCATACGCGCTATTTCATCTATACGTTCATCAGTTTGCAGTACACAGATTTCACTTAGGGTCTGCTCTTTTCTACTATGCTTACGTACTTGCCAATGGTGCTCGCCACAAGCAGCTACCTGAGGTAAATGGGTAATAGCCAATACCTGCCGATTTTTGCCTAAGTCACGTAAGGCATGTCCGACCACATCGGCAACTGCACCACCAATACCCGTATCCACTTCATCAAATATAAGCGTGGGAATGGCATTATATTTACTTGTTACCATTTGTAACGCCAAACTGATGCGTGCCAATTCACCACCTGAAGCAACTTTATTCATAGCACGCAAGGATGATCCCTGATTAACAGCAACCTGATATTGTATTTGTTCCAAACCATGAGATGACGGCGAGCAAGCGATCAATTCAATATGAAAACGCGCCCCTTTCATAGCCAAATCCTGCATATGGTCAGTGGTCTGTTTGGCCAGTTTTGTTGCTGCCTGTGCGCGTTTGACAGATAATTGCTGAGCTATTTGTTTATATTCAACCTCTCGCTGCTGCACCTGCCTTTGCAAAGCTTCCAGATCGGTTGCCGCATCCAGCTCATTCAAAGCTGTTTGCGTTTTGAGCAATTCAGCAGGTAACTGCTCGGGCTCAAGTCGGTATTTTCTCGCCATACTGATTAGATCCTGCATCCGCTGTCCTTGTTGTGCCAACAAGTTTTCATCGGTTTCAATACTGGCACTTGCTTCGCGCAAATAAGCGCTGACCTCACTTAATTCTGCTTCAACTGATTCAAGTAACACCACACTGTCTGCAAATGAAGGGGCAGCTTGCATTAATGCTGTTAATTGCTGGCGGCAATGATAAAGTCGACTGACTAAACCATTATCGCCATTCAATTCAAATTCAACGGTTTCGGCAGTATGCAGAATGTCGGCAGCATGCATTAAGGTATCATGGCTCTGACTTAGGTATTCCCATTCATTTTCCTGAGGATTTAATCCGTTAAGTTCATCAAAACGCCACTGCAGACGCTCTCTCTCAATAGCTATGGTTTCTGCTTGCTGTTGTGCCCGATCCAGATCACGTTTTGCTTGCTGCCAACGTTGATATGCTTGTTGTACTGCAGAAACGACAATGTCAGCTCCGGCAAAAGCATCGAGTAAATTCCGCTGTACCGATTCGCTGTTTAAGGAATGATGAGCATTCTGACCATGGATATCGACCAGCAGCTCTCCGATCTGACGTAACTGGCTTAATGTGACGGCCTGATTATTCATAAAGCTACGGCTTTTACCTTTCACATCGATTATTCGCCGGATACTTAGTTCATACTCTTCTTCACCTAATATACCTTGCTCAATCAATATAGACTTTGCGTGCGGGATATCACTGATATCAAACAATGCAGATAATTGTGCTTCTTTAGCTCCCTGACGTATCTGATTATAATCAGCTTTATCACCGAGCAATAAACCCAGAGCATCAAGTGTGATTGATTTACCTGCACCGGTTTCACCAGTAAGTACAGTAAATCCAGCTTGAAAATTTAAATTTAATTTATCGACAATCACAAAATCACGTAAGGATAAAGCCAAAAGCATAACTCGCCTTTATTAAGAATATATCAATATTTGCCTCAATTTTAGTATTTTTTAGATATATAGCAAACCATTAATTAGAAAAACTAAAATGATTTGGATAATATTCACTTTTATTAATTTTTAACCCATATTTTTTATTCAATTATTTTACATAAAATTGAAAATTTCAAATCTATATTCAAACAAGAATATAATGACAAAATTTTACTTATATCATACTTACCATTAAATTAATGCCTACAGTAATAATAAGACTTCATCACCTTCGCATTTTTGCTTACAACGTCATTTGCCACCCTATTAATCTCGGTAGCCTTTGATCTACCTTGGCAGTAGTCGTCAAGAACTGTGTGAGTTTAAAAAACTTTATATGCAGTTTTTTTATCAAATTTGTATAGAAGAAAACCGTTGCATGAATATTTACCATACTTGATCAGAAAATAATCTGAGTTTTTTCTTGTTGCAGCAGAACCAACTACTTAATTGATAATAAAAAAACAATATCCTATAGATTGTTATTTTTCTTTTGCATGAGTATATCTAAAACTTTTGGGTTAGATATAGCTAATATTCCGTTAAATTATCAAAGATCTGGTTTACAACAATAACAAGGATTTTGGCCGTCACCAGATTATCGAAAAAAATTATTACAACTATTGAAATATAAGTTACCAAAGAATCAACAATTTCACACTTACTACTCAATTCATCTTAATTAAATACAAATAATTTCTGGTTCAACGGTAAAAAAGCAAAATTATGTTTTATACTTTTTAATTGTATTATTCAACCACAAAAATCAGGTCACTTATTAACGGAACGTTTGGATAAAAAGATATTTGACGTATTCAATCCCTTAGACCAATTGATCGCCCCAATGTAGCTTTTGGCGCAAAGTCTTAAAATACTGATAATCCACCGGATGCAAGATGCGTAAAGCATTACGATAGCGACGGATGCGTAATCGATCCAAGGTTTCGAGATCGTAGAAAGCTTGTCCATCAAAATGTACCCTAACATCGTTCCCTTTTGTGATCATTATTTCAATCTCACTGGTATCGCAAACGGCAATAGGACGGTTAGACAAAGATTGAGGACATATGGGTACCAGACTGAAAGCTTGCAATGTCGGCTGTAAAATTGGACCACCAGCTGCCAGAGCATAAGCAGTTGACCCTGTTGGTGTCGAAACAATTAAACCGTCTGAACGTTGGGTATAAACAAATTCTCCATTAATAAAAACCTCAAATTCAATCATTTGCCCTAGACCACCACGGCTTAACACCACATCATTTAAAGCCAGAGAATGTGCCGTTTCCTGATTATCGCATAATACTGACGTTTCCAGCATGATACGTTCTTCCGGGGTATAATTTCCTCTAAGCATACCGGCCAGTTCCTGCACCATCTGCGCTCTTGGCACCTGTGTCAAAAAGCCAAGATGTCCCTGATGCACACCAATTAATGGAACACGATGCGGCGCTAATTCACGCGCTACGGATAACAATGTCCCATCGCCGCCGAGCACAATGACCAGATCGCATAACTGTCCCATTTTTTCTTTATTAATTATGTGGCAGTATTTCTGATCTGATAGCGGCCGACTGGTAAAGTCTAATGGAGCAACCGCATCAATATAAATATTTAAGCCTTCATCAATCAAAAAAGTAATGAGTTCATTGACCACAGACTCTATCATTGGTGTCTGGGGTCTAGTTACAATACCAATATTGTTAAATTGACTATTCATTAAACTATTGATCCTGATTGTTTAAAGGCACTCAAATGTCTAGCTACTGTTGCGAATAATGTCATTAAAGCACATGTTAGATGAATTGCCATTATATAACCTTTTAAACTGATCAGCGCGACTCGCTCTAAATAGCAGATAAAGTTACAATAACACTTTAAAATGGTTTTCTATTGCTATGTCTTCTTCACTGCCAAAAGTTTTTGCTCTACTGGGTCCCACTGCTTCCGGAAAAACCAGTTTGGCTTTAGCTCTAGCTGAACGATTTCCGGTTGAAATCATCAGTCTTGACTCTGCCCTAGTCTATCAAGATATGGACATTGGTACAGCCAAACCTAATACAGAAGAACTAGCAGCAGTTCCGCACCATCTGATCAATATTATTTCTCCGCTACAAAGCTACAATGCAGCACAATTTGTCACTGATTGCGTTCGTCTGGTGAACAGTATTCATGCACGGGGACGCTGGCCGTTACTGGTTGGCGGCACAATGATGTATTTTCATGCTTTGACTCAGGGATTGAACAACCTACCTGGAGCAAATCTAGAAATCCGCACTAAGCTTAATCAATTAAAAGCACAATACGGCATCACCCATTTATTCACCTTATTACAGCAACTGGATCCGATCACAGCCGCTCGTCTTCCCGCCGGTGATAGCCAGCGCATAGAAAGAGCACTTGAAATATATTTCCTATCTGGAAAACCAATGAGTAGTCAGCTTAATGCCCAGCAATCCACTCAGCCGCAGCTGAATATCTTTAGTTTAGCATTACTACCTGAAAATCGTGCCCAACTGCATAAGCAAATTGCCCAACGTTTTGAAACAATGCTGAATCTTGGATTAATCGATGAAGTAGTGGCACTGCGACAAAAATATCCTACTCTAAATCCACACCTGCCTTCTATACGCTGCGTTGGCTACCGTCAGGCATGGGATTATTTATCTGGCCAGACAGATTATGCTGATTTTGTTGAACGCAGTATCATCGCTACACGTCAGTTAGCCAAACGACAATTGACCTGGTTGCGTAAACTAAACCTTAATTTAACCGTCGATCCTTTTACAGCCCAGCATTTAGTTCAACAGACTCAGACTATTATGAGCCAATTTTTCTCATAAAATGCTCAAACAAGTTATCTTACCAGAATCTGTTAACGCATTACCTGTGCTAAAAACAAACTAAGGGCAAATTTTTCTTAAAAAATTAATCATAACTTAATACATTGTATTATATTAACAAATTAGATCATAATCCTTCACAGACTCATTTACATTAACAGCCGAGAACATAAAACTGGCAATAATTAAAGCCAAACGTATCTGTTTACAGTAAAATAACGCCCACTGTGCACTTTTTATAAATAGACATACTAATATTTCTGCCAGAATAACACAGTATGCAATCAGCACATTTTAGCGCTTTTCTCTGACCAGGCAAGGGGTCAGACAACTTTGATTCAATATGGAGATAAACGATGTCTGCACAAGATCGTATTCGTAACTTATCGCTTCAATCCCGCCTCATGTCTGCTGCTCAAGCCGCATCACTGATTTCTCACAACGCCAATGTAGGTATGAGTGGTTTTACTGGCGCAGGCTATCCCAAAGTTTTACCAAAGGCGATTGCCGAATTAGCTGGTCACGAGCATAGCGCCGGCCGTCCTTATAAAATCAATATTTGGACTGGGGCTTCAACTGCACCAGATTGTGATGGGGTATTGGCACAAGCACGCGCTATTAATCAACGTCTACCATTTAATAGTGACCGTGATGTACGTCAGGAAATCAATAATGGTGAAATCAATTTTATTGACATCCATTTATCCAGCGTAGCACAACTAGCCCAGTTCGGCTTTTTAGGCCATCTAGATATAGCAATTATTGAAGTCATCGGTATTACCGAAGAAGGATTACTGATTCCTTCCACCGCCGTAGGCAATAATCAAACCTGGCTTGATCTGGCTGACAAAGTTATCTTGGAAGTAAACAGTGGCTTACCGCTGCAAATGGAAGGTATGCATGATATTTATCAGGACAATGCTATTCCTCCACATCGTACCCCGATCAACATCAACCGCGCAGATGACCGCATTGGTATTGCGCATCTAAAAGTTGATTTAGACAAGATTGTTGCCATTGTAGAGTCCAACGCCCCTGACCGCGATAACGTCTTTAGTGAACCAGATACCAAATCCAAGCAAATCGCAGAATATGTTGTTGACTTCCTGACCCACGAAATTAAACAAGGTCGCTTACCAAAAGAAATGTTACCGATCCAGTCTGGTGTCGGTAACGTAGCCAATGCAGTGCTGGCCGGTCTATTAACTGGACCTTTTGAAAAGCTGTACGGTTATACCGAAGTACTGCAGGATGGAATGCTGGATTTGATCCGCGCCGGTAAAATGCTTACTGCATCTGCCACTGCAGTATCATTGTCTGCAAAAGCATTTAAAGATTTTGTTGACAATATCGATTTCTACCGTGAGCGTATTATTCTGCGCTCTCAAGATATCTCTAACCACCCCGAACTGATTCGCCGTCTCGGCATTATTGGCATGAACTCCATGATAGAAGCGGACATTTACGGCAATATCAACTCTACCCATGTAATGGGTACGGGCATGATGAACGGTATCGGCGGATCTGGAGACTTTGCCCGTAATTGTTACCTCAACTTCTTTGTCACTCCTTCCACAGCGAAAGATGACAAAATCTCCTGTATCGTACCAATGGTATCGCATGTCGATCATACCGAACATGACACCCAGATTATCGTAACCGAACAAGGTCTGGCCGATTTACGTGGTCTGGCGCCACGTCAGCGAGCCAAAGTCATAATTGAAAAATGTGCCCATCCTGACTTCCGTGACCAATTGCAAGATTACTATGATCGTGCTCTAAAAACAGCCAAAGGGATTCATACCCCACATATTTTGACTGAAGCTTTAAGCTGGCATCAGCACTTCATCGAAACCGGCAGCATGAAAAAATAACCTCAATCTTACCAGCCCTGTGAACGCGCAGGGCTTTTTTATTTCCGTCAATGATAAGCAACTCTACTGCCGCCCATAAGGCTATAAAACGAGCCGGTTAAACACCACACTTATACCGTCAAATTGTTTCCTGTTTAGAGTAACCATTCATTCATCGGATATACATGACCTAATCTGAGCACTACACACTATACTGCAACAGCAATACATCTAAATTTTTGCAATACCAAGGTGCAAAATATATATACTAAATATGACCAAATATAGCCGCGTGTAAACAACCGGCCTCCACTGCGTGATGACAAGAACACTACAAATAAAACACCAAAACAAACATCACGTACTGATTTTATTGCCTAAGCAAACGGAAATTGATTAGTGTATCCGGCTGTAATAAATTATCATGAGCTTACTAATCCCTTACATTGCCGCTGTGCTCAAATCTGAAAATCAATGCATACTCTTTACCTGCAAAACCTAATACTGAAATAAATACTTAAACATTATCTAACTATTCCTTAAAATAGAACCATAACTCCCCCTAAAACAGTACAGCATAAAAATAGCAAATTCTCTGCATTAACCCCCAGAGGATTCAAACATCAAATAAATAACACCCTATCAATTCGTAACTATTTTATAAGAAGCTGAAGTTGGTATTCTTATTAAAAATTTGCGGTA
>JAGGIK010000028.1 GCA_024103515.1 Snodgrassella sp.
TTTCCTTGCTGATCAAGTTTAACCATTTGTGCTTTGAAATCAGCACTGAAAGAGCGTCGTACGCGTTGTTGTTGATTCATCTATTTTTTCCTTTTTAGCGTTAAGTTTACCTTACCCCTTAAAAAAGTTATATGAATTAGTGTAGCCTATCCAACTCTTTGTCACCCTTATTTTTATTCCGGAAACAATAGGTGCAGCAACACGGATTTTCTTTAGGCACGTTAAGCCGATTCAAACTGCCATCCAATTGAGGCCGACTCTATTCTATGTTCTCCAATTATTAGGTTTATCGTCATGGTAAACGGTTATTACCCTTTTTGTGGCACTTAAAAACAATGCGGTTTGTTGCTGGTATGGTTGAATATGTCTTTGGCATATAAGGATAATCCGGCTATAGTCTTTTATCTGTATTAGTTGTTTGTGTGTATTTTTGTTGCTTATATTAAAAAATATTTAAAACTCTGCTTTATCTGATTTATTGTTGTTTTTGGTCAATAGTTCGGATGTGGGGTAATGTTTAAATATGCCCTGATGGTTTTAGCTAACTGTCACTTGTTTATGATTTGTCCAAATATACCAGATTTATATCTGGTGGTAGATACTTCTATTTGTTGGAATTACTAGAGACATATGGTTAGAAAAGTACCGGAACTTGTTTGTCCGGCTGGCAACCTGCCCGCATTAAAAATGGCCATCGATCATGGTGCGGATACGGTGTACATGGGGCTGAAAGACGCCACCAATGCGCGTAATTTTGCTGGGCTGAATTTTGAGGCGAAATCAGCACGAGAAGGAATAGATTATGCCCATCAGCGTGGGCGTAAAGTGTTGATGGCTATTAACACTTATGCACAGGCCGGTGAAATCGCGAAATGGCAGCAGGCAGTCGACACTGCAGCCGAACTGGGTGTAGATGCGGTGATTTTGGCCGATTTGGGCATACTGGCCTACGCCCGCAAAACCCATCCACATCTAACCTTGCATATGTCGGTACAGGGGTCGGCAACCAACTATGAAGCGATCAATTTGGCGCAGGAGCTGTTTGGCATTAAGCGCGTAGTGTTACCACGAGTGTTAACACTGGCACAAGTTGAGCAGGTCATTAAACATACGACGGTTGAAATTGAAGTATTCGGTTTTGGTAGCCTGTGTGTGATGGTGGAAGGGCGTTGCTTGCTTTCCAGTTATGCTACTGGTGAATCGCCCAATACATTTGGAGTGTGTTCGCCGGCCAAATATGTACGCTGGGAACAGCATGCTCATGGTATGGACGCACGCCTGAATAGTATTCTGATTGATCAGTATCAGATGGGTGAACCGGCAGGTTATCCAACTTTATGTAAGGGGCGCTTTCAGGTTGCTGATGAGATTTATTATGCTTTGGAAGAGCCTACTAGTTTGAATGTAATTGAGATTTTGCCGCAATTGCTGGCGATGAAAGTTGCTGCGATTAAAGTTGAGGGCAGACAGCGCAGTCCGGCTTATACGGCACAGGTAACCAAGGTATTACGACAGGCGCTTGATCTGGCCAGCCAACAACCGGAAAAATTTATGGTAAATCCGCAGTGGCAGCAAGCTCTTGCCAAAGTATCTGAAGGGCAGCAGGTGACTTTAGGGGCATATAGCCGCCCTTGGAAATAGCTGAGAGTAAATGATGCAACAACGAAAACTGGATCTGACTCTGGGTCCGATTTTATTTTTTTGGCCGAAAGAGACTATTCTGGATTTTTATCAGCTGATAATACAACAGCCATTGGATAGAATTTATTTGGGCGAAACAGTTTGTTCACGGCGACAGGAGTTGAAAGTAGCTGACTGGATTGATCTGGCTCATGACTTAGCGAGTAGTGGTAAAAAAATTATTCTGTCTTCACAAGTGTTGATGGAAAGTGAATCGGATCTGAAACGCCTGCGCAAATTAGTTGAGCAAGAAGATTTTACGATTGAGGCCAATGATCTGGGCGCAGTGAAAATGCTGTACGCTAAAGGGCTGCCGTTTATTGCTGGTCAGTCACTGAATATTTATAACGAACAGACATTGGCGCTGATGCAGTCGCTCGGTGCGATCAGTTGGGTGGGTTCAGTTGAATTAGCGGCGGAGAAACTGGCTCATATTATTGCGGCCGTGCCAGAAATGCCTTGTGAAATTATGGGCTGGGGTAAGTTGCCGTTAGCGTATTCATCACGTTGTTTCACTGCGCGTCATTACAATTTGAAAAAAGACAATTGTGAATTTAAATGTCTGCAACATGCTGAGGGTTTGCAATTGCGTACCCGTGAACAGCAGTCATTTTTAACGATTAATGGTATACAAACCATGTCTGCAGCCTGTTGTAGCTTGATTGCGCATTATCCGCACATGGTTCAATGCGGTATTGCTGCATTGCGATTGTCACCACAACAGCATTTTATGGCTGATATTATTCAGATTCACCGTCAGGTGATTGATGGTGTCATGACCACATCTGCAGCAGTGCAGGCATTGTATTCTGTAATGGGAGATAATCTGGTTGATGGTTACTGGCAGGGTAAAGCAGGTATTAAATGTAGTGTGGAGGTAAGTTGTGCAGGTTCCTGATCTGGTAGTTCCGGACTTCTTTAAAAGAGTTATATCCGTATTGCCGGCTAAACCCCCAGCGTGGGTGTTGGTCAATATGCTTAATTACTTGCTGAAAAAACAGATTCTGCTGGCAGATATGTCACTATTAGCCGGACGATATTTTCAGATTGTGGTAGAGGATCTAGGGCTTAATTTGTTTTTTACTGCCAATGAAAAGCGTTTTATTTTGGCTGACCACACTAATCCTGTGGATCTGTATTTTGCTGCCAATATAGCGGATTTTATCAAAATGCTGTTACGGCAAGAAGATCCTGATACTTTATTTTTTAATCGAAAATTAAAAATTGAAGGCGATACTGAACTGGGGTTGATCGTAAAAAATCTGCTCGACAGTATTGACTGGTCAACAATTCCACTGATGAAATCGTTAGTGGAGCAATGATTGTTCATGAAACTTATCAAAAAACCGGCTTGTACAGTCGGTTTTTTGTTTGTTGCCATATGCTTATGGCCGGCGACAGGCTACCATGTAGTTAACATCCATACTGTCTGTAAGTCGATATTGTTTACTGAGCGGATTATAGGTAAAGCCACTACAGCCCAGCCATTCCAGTCCAGCTTGGCGACACAGGCGTGCCAGTTCGGCTGGGGTGATGAATTTACGGAAATCGTGCGTACCGCGCGGTGTCAATTTCAGCAGGTATTCAGCAGCAATGATCGCCTGAAAATACGACTTGGGATTACGGTTAATGGTTGAAAAGCAGACAATGCCACCTGGTTGTACCAGCTTGCCGCAAGCACGCACAATGCTGCCCGGATCCGGCACGTGTTCCAGCATTTCCATGCAGGTGATAACTTCAAAAGCAGCCGACATTTCGCTGGCCATGTCCTCGGCACTGATCAAGCGATAACTGATATTGCTCAGCTGCTCCTGCAGTGCATGCAATTGAGCAATTTTAAGTGATTTTTTGGCCAGATCGATACCGGTAACGCTTTGTGCTTCCGCTTTAGCCATGGCTTCTGTCAGAATGCCGCCACCACAGCCAATATCAAGAATTTTCTTGTTGGCAAGATGGGCATAGCTGTCAATAAAGGTAAGGCGCAACGGATTGATGTCGTGTAGTGGTTTAAATTCGCTCTCTTTATCCCACCATTTGTGTGCTAGCTGGCTGAATTTATCAATTTCATTTGCATCAACATTGCCAGTCTGATGCTGCTGGACAGAGTTTAGTTGTGTCGAAATCATGGTTGCTGCTCCGTGTGCTTGGTGACTTTCTGCCACAAGGCGATAACGTTGTTTTTTTCGCGTGGCCGTGCGCCTGCCCAGATTTCAACCCAGTTTTCAGGCGCATTTATTTTCAAATTATGTGTTACTAGACGATAACGACAGTGCTGATTATCCGGTGATAATTTAATCCAACTGTACTCCTGCCATGCTATGCGGGTACTAAAACTATCGGCACGGATGCTGATGCATTCTTTGCCACTTTCCAATGCTTGCGTCAATTGTGAAGTTAAGCTATTTTGCATCTGTATGACTACTGGTCGCGCTGACTTAGCCGCATCTAGCCAAGGCAGAAACAGGGTAAGCAGCAGTGACCAGACCAATAATATGCCAGCTGCCCAGTTGGTAATAGCCTGACGTCCGCGAATATGCTGACGGGTAATTGCCCACAGCCATAGTGGGGTGAGTACACTGGCTACAATGAGCGGAAAATAATCGATATCATAATGGTAATAGGGGCTGAAATAGGTTGCCCGTTCGGCCAATTTGGCCGGCCAGCCAAAGTTCATGGCAGCAAAACCCAGCCAGAGGAAAATGGCCAGAAAGCCAAACGACATGATGCCAAACCAGTTTAGAAAAGCGACTGCACCAGTGCGTAAGGCGTTTAATTGGGCTGCTCCGGCTACAGCTAAAGGAGGCAAAATGAAGACAAGCAGGTCTTGCCCTTGCACTGGCATGGTAGCAAAAATCGCCGCACTCAGGCCTAGCCATGAAGTAGCCAGTATGCCCCATCGATGGATTTTCATTTGACAGCGTGTGGCTGTCCAGATAGCCAGCGGCCATGCTGGAAAAGCAAACCAGATCAGATTTTTCAGGTAGTAACCTAATGAAAAATGGATGCTGATGTGTTTAAAGCCACCAAAAGGATATAAAGCATGATACTGCCACCATTGATGAAAGGCGGCAGTGCTGCTCTGATGCAATGCGACTGGCCAGATCAGAATGAGTGGCCATGCCCATAACAGGGAAATTGCCAGAACCATGTAGTAGCGACGATAACGCCATAATGGATGCAATACGAGACTGGCTGACAGCAGCATTAATAATAAAGGCCACAGCAGACTGCCAGACAAGGACAATACCACCCAGCCACCACCTAGCATCAGGCTGGCCATCATAACACGTCGGTTTGACAGCGAAAAACCATACCAGCACATGGCTGCGCCAAGGCACAGTATTATATTGTCGTTAATAAAGTGACCGGGCATTAATAAGCCCGGGCACCCGAGTAAAACCAGTACTGCGTTCCGACCATTGCCACGATCGAGAAATTGGCGGGCAGAGCCGCCGATACAGCTAAAAGTGAGCATCATCAAAATGGCGTTAATGAACCGAGTCGCCTCATAACGATCCAGCCAATGTGGGCTCAATAGATATTGGCATAAGGCACCCAGCCAAATATATAAGGGTGAAGAATCCCAGTTTATGGTGTGAAACAAGTTGGGGATTGCCCATTGTCGACTATGCCATTGTCGAATGGTTTCAAACAGATAGGGTTCACCTGGCGTCCATAAATCATGGTGAAATACACCCGGCCACAACCAGGCAAAGACAAGCAGCATTAACAGCCATGAATGTTTACTGGCTGTGATCTGTGTACTGCTTTTGGGTGGAGTATAGGTGAGCATGTGATTACAAATCCGTTTAATGTTGCTTATGTTAACGGAAAACGTATCAGGCAGCCACATATGGCTGCCTGATGCTTATTGGCTAGATAGCCATTAATCTAGTTGCTGGCTTAAATCAACCTGATCTAGAGGTACTTTGCGGGTACGGTAACGTATTTTGTGGTATAGATAAAAGGCGGCAAAGACTGGTAAACCCATATAAGTAATGGCGAAACGCTGCCATTTAAAATCACCATGCAGCAATAAATCACTGTCCTGACCAATAATGACCAGTATACATAGAAATAAAGCCAGAATAGGACCAAATGGGAACCATTTGGCTCGATAAACCAGTGTATTAACATCATGTCCCTGATGCACAAAAGCGCGACGGAAACGATAATGACTGATGGCAATACCCAGCCAGGCGATAAAACCGGTCATGCCTGAGGCCGCCACTACATATTTATAGGCTCCTTCATCAGTGCTTTCGAGCAGAAAAATAGCCAGAACGATAACAGCAGTAGCCAGTAAGGCCATTACCGGTACACCGCGTTTATTTACTTTACCAAAAGTGCCATGTGCCATACCAGTTGTACCCATGGCATATAACATGCGCGTAGAAGCATATAAACCAGAATTGCCGGCAGAGAGGATCGAAGTTAGGATCACGGTATTCATAATGGCGGCAGCAAAAGCCAGCCCGGAACGTTGAAACACCAGAGTAAACGGCGATTTGGCAATTTGATCAACATTTGCACCCAACAGCGCATTGCTATTATAGGGGATTAAAAGTCCGATCACCAGCATTGTCAAAATATAAAATATTAAAATCCGCCAAAATACCTGCTTAACTGCCTTGGGGATGCTGGTTTGCGGGTCTTCGGATTCGCCGGCAGTGATACCGATTAGCTCTGTTCCCTGAAAAGAAAAGCCGGCAATCAGGAACACACCGAGTACAGTGAGAAAGCTTCCTGACCAGCCATGGCCCAGAATAGGTGCATCACCGATGGTGAAATTACTTAGTCCAATATACTGTCCACCGAGAATACCAAAAATGGTTAGCACACCAATAGCCAGAAAGACAATAACAGTAATTACTTTAATCAGCGCAAACCAGTATTCAGATTCACCGTACACCCGCACTGACAAAATATTAAGCAGAAAGATTAGGGTAAAGAATAACAGGCTCCAGCACCATGGCGGCATGAAGCGCAGTGGTTCCCAGTAGAAAACCACCAGCGCAGAAATAGATATATCTGCCGCAACCGTAATCACCCAGTTAAACCAGTAATTCCAGCCCAGTGCAAAGCCTAATGATGGATCGACAAAGCGAGCTGCATAGGTGGAAAACGATCCTGACGTTGGCAGATATGTGGCCATTTCGCCCAGAGAAGTCATCAGAAAATACACCATTACACCGATCGCGATATAAGCCAGTAAGGCACCGCCGGGGCCGGCATCGTGAATAGCACTGCCACTGGCCATAAACAGACCAGTCCCAATACTGCCACCTATCGCAATCATCGACAAGTGACGGGTTTTCAGATGGCGTTTAACTTGATTAGAAGAAAAGTTGGCATTTGTCATTTTATTATCAATTTAATAAGTTTTGTTATACCCACATACTGGCCATTGTATAAAAATTATATAAAATAAGCTATTACTGTGCAGATTTCGGCTCAATCAGCAGAATTCAGAAGACTTTTGGTCAAAATTCTGTGCTCAGAAAGTGGTTTTACGGTAGGTTTAACTGTTTGATTACGTAGTATAAACTGTTCAATATGTCAAGTTTTGATGTCAAAAACTGTCATTATAACAAACCGACGAGTTTGCTGGCGTGATCATTCAATGTTTTTTCTCGCTCAGATAATTTTTGCCATTATCCAGCACAATCACCTTTTCTGGCCAGCGCAGAGCAGCCAGATGCATTCGGCTTTGTGCCGGCTGAATGGATTGTTGGCGTTCACGCCAGCGCGCACCAATGGAATAATCGATACAGAATACCTGCTGGTGTTCTCCCAGCCACTGAGTGGGTGCTTCCCGAAATAATTCTCTACGATGTTCAGCTACCCCATCTCGATACCAGCTGCGCCAGTAGTGACCAATAATCACGGCGATTGGTTCGGAATATTGTTGCCACCATGGTTTACGTATAGTAAAGCGCCAGCGACCATTAATATAAAACGGTGTCGTAGTCAAAGCCTGTATGCCACTGGTCAAGGCGCGTACTGGATTGTGGCTGCTGCGCAACAAATCATAATGGGCAATGCCGGGCTGAAAAGTCATTGCACAATTTTCATTTTCAAGCTGAGAACCTAATTGCTCAATTTCTGCTCTGTATACCTCATACCATGCAGTTTGTCTGAAATCATCATGAAAGCGTGCTTCCCAATAATTGTTTACTTCAGCCAGTGACGAAGATTGATATTCCCTGAGTTTTTTAATGCTATCCGGTAACCACGCGGCATGCACAATACGTAAATCGTCTCGTTGTAGGATCAATGGCCATTGCGCAATTTTCTCTTTTAACTGTTGACGTTTGTATTGCGCATAATGTTGCCATGGTGCATAGCGTTCTTCATCTTGCGTACGATCAGTAAAAAACCAACCTGAACCATCTTTGGGATCATTGATCAGCAAGTTAAGCTCATGATTGCCAATTACTGTATAAGCATTCCCGCTGGCAACAGCATCTATTGTCCAGTCCAACACAGCAGGGCTATCGGTTCCGCGGTCACATAAATCGCCAACGAATACCAGCTTTCGCCCGCGAGGATGATGACCATATTCATCATAGCCAAGAAAATGTATTAACTGTTGTAATGGCAGCCATTCACCATGTACATCGCCAATAATATCCAGCGGTACAGAAGCAGGTAATAGTCGGATAAAGGGGCTTTGATAAGAATCCATATTTAAACGGCCTAAGCAGCTAATATTACAGTTGTGTGTATGCTCATGTATTGTAAGGCAATGTTTAATCAAATTAAGTTGTTAAACATAGCACAGTATGTTGTAATACGCCAACCTGACTTGCTTTAATATTACGCAGATCAATATACAGCTTGACTGGATTTTTAGTTAATATTAATTAATTAGGATGGATAAAAATTTTATGCTGTGGTGGTAAATGCCACTTTCAACAATGATGCCTTTGCCAAACAGCTTAATTTCGGCTAAACTCGCTTCCTATTTTAAAATTTGCACCCATAGCTCAGTTGGAAGAGTGTCGGTTTCCGAAGCCGGAGGTCACAGGTTCGATCCCTGTTGGGTGCACCATGCGAATATCCGGGTCTTTCAGTTATGTTGAAAGTCCTTTACGTATGTGATCTAATAAGTACTAGTACAATAAAAAAACACTAAAGTTTGTCTAGTGAAGATCAGACCGGAGTGTTTCAAGTGCAATCAAATTTTGAATTTATTATAAATTCATGATCAGCTGAGTATTTCAATATTTAAAAGCTTGTTAATAATGATCAAATTAATTTCTTTAAAATTCTATAGCTGAATCGCCTGATGCAAAAAGATTGGTCGTTTCGTTGATCGCCACTTCGGATGACAATGGCTGCACTGGCTACATATAACTTTCTGAGGCATAAAGTATACTGAGTTCTAAAAAAGATTAAGACAGACGCTGAGGACAGTTTGCAAAGTGCAGATAATAAAACTTGATCATCAGGGTGAATGATGCAGTCAACTCAATAAGTTGCATGATTTGATACCATCCGCTCTAGACCATTGGATTTGTCGATCAAGCTAAAGCAGTTCATCAGCATAAATTGAACGGATTACGTGACAACCAGAATTTAAGCTGCTAATATCCTAAAGCAAGCTACATTATGTAATAGGACAAAATCCACTAACTTACAAACCAACATGATGACATGCTTGCCGGCATTTGGCCGCTACTTTTGCGCCTATTACCCGTGCCAAGCCATTAATCACAGATCGGTTGCCAAAGACGCCGATGGTCTAATTAATTAACTATTTTATTCGCAGCTATGAATCAGATCAGGTAAATACATTTTGTCTGACAATCTGGCAACAAATACTCTTCAGCATCTCTCGTCATAAACTTGCAAGGCTATTAAGTCGCGATCATTGGATATCAAAAATTAAAACTGCAAAACGTGTTTCTCATTATGTAATTAAAATTCATGGATGTGGTGGTGCCATTTGTGGAGCAAGCAAAAATTTACGCCCTAACAAAGTTATTGCTTTACCAAAATACCTCTTTAATCGCAGATGAAAATAGAAAAATAGATTTTTAATAAAATACCATATAGATATTAGCTTAATTATTATTTCTCAAATATTGGCCGATCCTGATGCAAGCGAAAATAAAGAAAGGTACAAAAGAAAATATTATAATCTTATCAATAATAAGCTAGAATTAATTCAAGTAGAACATTCATATTATGATGGAGGATTAATATGAGTCTCATTATTTATCGTTCTGATGTCAAACCAACACTCGAACAAGCTATTACACTTTATCGTCACTGTTCGTTAGGCGAGCGTCGTCCACTTATGGATACCATACGCTTTCAAGCAATGTTGGATAATGCCAATTTACTGATAACCGCTTGGCATGATAATAAACTGATTGGTATGGCGCGTTGCTTAACAGATTTTGTTTATATTACTTATTTGGCAGATCTCGCGGTGGATGAAGATTATCAACGGCAAGGCATTGGTAAACAATTAATTAAAGAAGCGAAAAACAATACTGACAAAGCATGTTCAATCACCCTACTGGCTGCACCGCAGGCAGTAGATTATTATGGTCATATCGGTTTTAATGCGCACCCTTCAGCTTGGATTTTAAAGGAAAATTAATTAGCCATTCATTTTAAATTGCTGATGAAACGCCACTAGTAGATGAATGCGCCAAACAATGATTTGTGCAGTTAGCAAACCTAAAGCTCAATCATTAATAACAAACTACCCCATCAGAACATCTCGTCAAACTAATACACCATGTTCGTATATATCATCTGCTGGCCGATGGTGGATTATTTTAATATTTATACAACACAGTAACATCAACTACTAAGCAACCTTCACAAACTAAAGTAAAATAAAAATATTTAAACTTATCATTTAATATTTATTATTTTCAGCCAGCTATGTTTGCACCAAGCAAAACATAGCCGATACTAATTTAAATTTGAAGACTTTCTAGCCGAAACCAAAGCAAATGTATACCCTTAACGTTATTAACCACATCAGACGGTAAGCAATCACGTAGCCACAGCTTATCGTACACAACGTTGGTTTGATGTTGGTATCAAACGGCCGATTATGTGATTTACTTAACCTTTATTCATGCTAACCAGCTCTGAAATGATTTAAGTGTGTTACAGAATTTGTCTAGTCTACAGATTGCCGGTTATTGTGTTGGTAAATATGAAACGCAGATTGAGTGATGTCTGCATTAAAACAGGGATAAGGCGGTTGGTAATTCAGTTGTTCGTTGAGTGCTTCAATACATACAATATTCGACGCTTGCTGAGCAGCAAAGGTTGTCCAAGTGATCATATCATGGCGCCAACATGGCCAAGCATTAAAACTATGTTGCTTAGAGGGAAAATCATAGCTATCTAACAATGGCAACAAATTTATTGCTTATGTTGCTTGGTACAGTCAACAATGGTTATTCATTGTTAGACTATTAACCGCCTGTAAAACTAAACCATGGTATCTCTTAATTTTGCTGTTTGAATAGTGGCTGCCATTACGCAGACAGGGTGGATTTGATCGATGACAAGCTTTTTTCTTTTAAATAGCTCAAAGTTTGCGCTTTGTTCGAGAAATAGAAAATTTACTTCTCAAAGATTCTTGATAAAATTAAAAGAGATAATGGAATTGAATAAGTATCTTAATAAAGATAAACCATTTTTTTGTTTACTCTAATCATTTTATTAACTTTTTCTTGTTAAGCGCGAGTTGGCAATGTTTATAGTCAACAAAAGATTAACGATGAAAATGAAAGTCATAGTATTAAAAATAATATCGTTCATATTCGTTTTGAACATACAGGGGAACTTTATAAAAAAAATAGACTCAGAATCATCGTGCAATCATTTTATCGTTCAAATAAATAAACAGAATATGAAATTTAAAGAAAACTAGAAATTATTAATTATGGAAGCAGAAATGATTTAATATTTACTTTGACAACAGATGGTAAAAAAAGAGTATATCTTAGAAGTTATACAAGAAACTAGACTTTAACAATTGATAAATGCAGCTTTGAAAAGGATATAAACAACATATTAGAATTGATATCCATGGAACAAATCCAACCGAGAAATCCTATTCAAATCTGTAAATACTGTATGTCAAGATAAAATGGAAATGAAATGGATTTAATTAAAAATTCCATTCACGATCCCAAATGTTTTCATATTGAAAACAAATCATATTACAAGTTAGATACGAAAGTAAATCTATCAATTATTAAAAACTAAATTATTCAATCACTTAGTTATTTTAGATGAGATGAAGGAGATTATCGTCTGTGAGGAAATAATATAAATCCATTCGTATATGCCAGACTGTGGTATTGGTAGTGAATAACTATAGGTTTTAATTTGATGTTACAATTTTATCTTAACTATTATAGCAACTATTTTGCAATAGATAGTTAAGAGTTTACATTCACAATATTTGATTATCTTGTTATTTTAATATTTGTTGGTATATCACTTAAGTCATTTCTTTAAATATAAAACTTTTTTCAGTACTAGATTTAGGTTTGGAATTATTTTTTTAAATAAATTCATGTACTTATTGTTTTATTTGATTTTTCTGATCGACTTCTTTTATACGTCTAAAATATTTCTAATAACAGAAGCTTTTTTGCAGGGCTGATATTTTAAATGGGTTAATGCAGCGGTTAGATTAAATTGCATAATATTATTAAACAACTTAATATGAGTTCCTGCTTGCTTTATAAACTCAAGAGTTTCATTAAAAAAGAAATCAGAAATTTTTCGTCTGCCTATTCTGACTTTATTGATCAGGAAAAGGAAAATATTGCAGTTTTTAACCTAAAAGACTAGATATCTATATCCAAAAAATAGAAGAAAATCCCAATATATCCTTTTACTAATTGGCTTTTGGTCATATCTTAGATTTATCTTGCGTTTTATAAAAAATCAGATAAATCAAAGTGTATATCTTGGTAAGGTATCATTAATATCTGGGTATAGAAGCGTCAATAGCCTCAGACCAGGCGTCAATGCCTCCGCTCAGGTTATACAAGTCGTCAAATCCACTTTCGTGCAGGTAACGAGCAACCTGCATACTACGCACGCCATGATGACAATATAAAACAATGGGTGTGTTATCGGGTATTTCATTCTGACGGATCGGAATCAGATTCATCGGGATATGCAAATGGTAGGGTAGTGCTGCGATGAGCACTTCATTATCTTCACGGACATCAAGCAAGATAAATTGTTTTTTCTCTTGATACCATTGTTGTAATTGAAGAGGGCTGATTTCTTGAACTGACATGGAAATGTTTGATTTCTAATATAATTATAAAATGCCTAAAAAGCGATAAGGTTAAGTATTCTAACTACTTTAGTCTGATGAATACAATCCATTGGCTATAGACACCATAAACCCTAGCTTACTGCTACTATTAGGTAGATAGGTGTTATTGAGATTGTATAATATCCATGGTTATTTGCGTTGCCATCTGCATCTTTGATGATAAACCTTGTCTGTTACAGCTCAGGCCACTCTAATGGCAATGGTTTTACAATTACTGTTATCGTGCCGTTTGTTTGGATTCTGATATTTCTGAACTGTACTGTTAAAAGTATCTTTAAAACTATCCTATGTAGGTTCCGGTAAAACATAGTGCACAGAAGTGGGCAGGTTGTCATGTATCTGCTAGGGCATATTACTTTTCCAGCACGCTTGCTAACGCATAAATTATAGGTGGAACCATATATTCTCATTGATTTTAAAGTTAGTCTTATTTGTTTGCGCAGGCAAATTTTATTGTCTGGATATTTTACTCACAGGTAATAAAAGGTAGATATGAGAACATGGCATACTGACTTGATGTCAATAGTCACTTTTTATAAATTTAGGCGGCTAAAAAGCACATACCTGATAAAAGATATGTGCTAATACTGTTGGTTAGAATTTGAATCTGTTTGGTTGATCAATACCCAGACTATGCAGCGTTGGGGCAACGGTTTCGAACAAAACAGTTTCTTGTAGCTGCTTATTCTGACGTTCAAATAACATGGCTCTCATGACGGGTGCATTGCCGATGATGGCAACCATCCGTCCGTTTTCAGCTAGCTGCTCTGGCAGAATGGTCGGTAAATAAGATATGGCGCCTCCAACATAGATAGCGGAAAATGAGGTATCAGTTAGTTTTTCGGCTAGGCCGTCACATGTTTTGTATTTGATGTTGTTGTAACCCAGATCGTCTAATACAGCTTTAGCCTTTTGTTGCTGTTCGGCATCAATATCAACGGTCATGACTTGATCAGCTAATTTAGCCAGTACTGCCGTGGCATAACCGGAACCAGTACCAATTTCTACTACGGTGTCAGCCAGAGTTAATTTTAATGCCTGAATCAGCCGTGCCATCACTCTAGGTTCCAGCATACTGCCGCCATTAGCCAGTGGTAAAGATTGATCGCTGTAGGCGAGTTGTTGATGCTGCGGTAAAACAAAGCGCTCACGTGGTATGTCGCTGAGAACATCCAGTAAATCGAAATCTAATACGTCCCAGGGACGGATTTGCTGTTCGACCATATTGTAGCGGGCGGTATTGAAATCCATGTCGGCTCCAAATTGCTGTGATTGGCCAGCTATTTAAGCTGGTGTATAAATATCTGAATGTGAATTATAAAACGATTTAACTATTGACAATAGTGTAAATGTTAAGGAAAAAAGGTTTGAATAAAGGGTGATGTTGTTAAATCACAGAGGCTTTGGGCTTGGTGTCTAAAAGATTTGCTCGATCCGGTCGCTTCATGGTGCAGTTGGCGTAAAACGAATGCAGACTATCAATACCTTTTTTGTTTGCCATACTCTGTGCAATAAAGTATTTTACTAAATTCTTGAAGAAGAACGAAGTTTGGCTGTCATCAAATCTTAGAGAATATGCTCGTGGTCATGTCCAGCGGCAGTGGTACAACAGGGGAAGGAAATGCCATCAAAAAAAAGGGTGTCTGCCTCATTGGAATCAGTGTCACCAAACTCACTTGCAGTAGATGAAGCCGATGGATGTGGTCTCGACAAAATTTTTAAAGGTAGACGTCAATCCGTTGCGATCTATTTAGCCGGTAAATGATGCAATCTGCTAACAAGGCCTCCCCAGATAATACAATAAAGCTGACAAAAGGCCTCCCCAGATAATAAAATAAAGCTGACAAATGGCGGTGGTTATTACTGTAGTTCAGGGTTGATGTAGTTGGGCGTATACATTCAGAAATTCAACTGTGCAGGAGGAAGGGGATTTATGGTTAATATTTTGCGGTTTATGGTGCTTTTTTGGGTGTTGATTTCTTCCGCCTCGGCCAGTGTTGGTTTTAAAGAAATAAATCTCACAACCCAGACTCAGCACCCACTTAATGTTGCTGTATGGTATCCAGCTAAGGAACAGAAAAAAACGACAACTATTGCCGCTAATAAGCTCTTTATTGGTTCGCAAGTGTCCCTCAACGCTGAACCCATTTCATCAGGTCAACATACCCATCCATTGATCGTGCTGTCGCATGGTTACAGTGGTAGCTGGCGTAATTTAAGTTGGTTAGCGTATGAATTAAGCAGCTTGGGCTACATTGTGGCTGCACCAACACATCATGATCCTCTTTCCTCAAACCCGCGAAATAATCAGCCAGCTCAGTTATGGTTGCGACCGCAGGAATTAAGCATGACTATTGATGCAGTCTTAGCAGATCGATCATTCAGTAAGCTGATTGATAAGGATAAAATTGCTGCCATCGGGCATTCGCTTGGTGGCTGGACGATTCTTTCTTTAGCTGGTGCCAAATTTGATACCAGACAATTTCAACAAGATTGCCAGACTCACTCATATTTAAAAGCGTGTCAGCTGATGAATCAGTTAGGTCTGGATCAGCCAGAATTCATTCAACCAACACGTGACGAGCGAGTGAAAGCGGTGGTTACTTTGGATGCCGGATTGACTAGAGGGATGACAACTGAAAGTTTGCAACAGTTTCAATTACCAATATTAGTGATCGGCGCTGGCAATGTGGTTAGTAACAGGGAGGTTAAGCTTGAATCAGGGCATATGCAACCCTTTCTGCCTAAGCAGACCTCAACCTTTGTGTTTATCTTTGATGCAACGCATTTTAGTTTTATTCAAACGTGTAAACCTCTTACAAAAGGTTTATGGTGTCAGAATGGGTATCAGCGTGATAGAGAGGAAATTCATCGCGAAGTGACTTATTTGATCTTGGGTTTTTTGACAAAATTATGGTCAAATAATCCGGTGCAGCCGCAGGACAAGTTTTAAGTTCAGTTGAGCGGTATTTTAATTATTTATTGATATCTGGCAACGATTTTTACTGAGCCAAAAAATGATTGATTTTGATCCGCATGGCTAAGCGAAAGATAGTATAGGGATGGGATATTTAAGACAGAAGCTAAAGGAATGGACTGACTTCTGCCAGTAGTGCAAAAGAGTAGGCTAAGGTACAATTTCACCTAAGTTGTCATTAGATGACGTCGATTAATCATTAAATTGAATACAAGGCATGTGCGTGAATCAGGAAAAGAATACGATGTGGCAACAAAAATGGATCATAGGTAACTGGAAGATGAACGGCAGTTTGACCAGCAATCAGCAGTTACTACAAGCATTGCAGAAGCCAGTTTCAGCAGCCTCTGCTCAGGTTTATTGCGCAGTTGCTGTTCCTGATGTATATCTGACAAGCACTAAAGAGCAGGTGCGTGGTTTTCCTTTGGTAATAGGCGCACAAGACGTCAGCAGATTCGGAGATTTTGGTGCCTATACTGGTGAAATCAACGCGCAAATGCTTGCTGATGTAGGTGCTGGCTTTGCGTTGATAGGGCATTCGGAAAGACGTCAGTATTTTCAAGAAGATAATGCAATTTTGTTATCTAAATTGCAGCATTGTCTGTCTGCACACATTTTACCTATTTTGTGTGTTGGCGAAACCTTAGCACAACGAGAATCAGCTCAGGAAAAAGCTGTTGTGGGCGATCAGTTGGCGATATTGGCTGAATTGAGTGCAACAGAGGTAGTCGTTGCCTACGAGCCAGTATGGGCGATTGGAACTGGCAAAATACCCACTACTCGTCAGATTGCTGAGATGCAGCAGTTTATTTATCAGCAAATCTTGTCATTATGTGGTAAAGATGTTAAAATCCGCGTCCTTTATGGCGGTAGTGTCAACACAAAAAATGCAGCAGAAATTCTGGCTGTGCCGCATGTTGACGGTGCTCTGGTTGGCGGAGCCTCTTTGCAGGCAGATAGTTTTGCCGCTATTATTCAGGCCGCTTGTGCGCCTGCTCTATAAAAGTTGACTTCATGGAAGCATTTAAAACTATTATTTTAATCGTAAATATTTTTGCGGCACTGTTTGTGATCGTGCTGGTGCTGATGCAGCAGGGCAAAGGTGCCGATGCAGGTGCTGCTTTTGGTTCGGGTAGTGCACAAGGTGTGTTTGGTGCAGCCGGCAATGCTAATTTTCTGAGCCGCAGTACTGCGATTGCAGCTACCATCTTTTTTATAACCTGTCTGGCGTTGGGGTATATTTCTACTCATGGTCGTACTGGCCTAGATTTCAGTACCGTCAAACAGAAACAGGTGGTACAGCCAGCAGCTAATCAGCCGGCCAGTGCTCCAGCCGCTCCTGCTAAGAAGCCAGTAATACCGGAGTAAGGTAGATATAGATTTTAGCCGACATGGTGAAATTGGTAGACACGCCATCTTGAGGGGGTGGTGACCCTAGGTCGTACGAGTTCAAGTCTCGTTGTCGGCACCATAAAAAAGAAAGGGCAGCCTGTGTGGCTGCCCTTTCGATTATTTAGGTTGGTTTGTAATAATTTTTTCTTATGCTAATAGCATATTCTAAGCGCATTATCTTAGTTGTGTTTGCTTGGTCAAATTCATGTCTGTGAGACCTGCATTGGCTTTCACAAGATTAGGCCTTTTTTATAAAATGGAGAGCAGACAGCGTGTGCTTACCGATTGTCAATATTTGTGATGGTTAATATTCTAGTTGTGCTGAGTTATCATTCCATTTTTTTATGATAAGTTTAAGGTTAACGATATGTTAGTAGTAAACCTGTAACGTCAATTACCTACCTTTTCGAATTATTGGTCCATTCAAAACTGTAATAACAAATACTTTGTAAATCATCCAATTACCAGAATCAATTAAACCTTTCTTATCATCAAAATATCGGTTAATGATATGTTTGACATTAACTAGACATTAAGCAAGTGGAATTTATTTATGTTAAATGCAGATCCCTTTCATTATTTAGAAGATCTGACTAGCGAGAAGACACAGGATTTCATCAAGCAGGCTAATAAGCAGACGCAATCCTGCTTTGCCGCTGATGCAAGCTATCAGACCATACAAGCCGATATGGTGTCAGTATTGCAGGATGATCAGCAGATTCCGTTTTGTCAGGAACACCGAGCACGCATGTATCATTTTTATCAATCTGCCCAATGGCCAAAGGGTGTGTACCGAGTGTGTTCAGCATCCAGCTATCGGGCGGGTATCCCTCAATGGGAAATATTATTTTCGGTGGCTGATTTTGATGCGGTATTGCAGGATGATGTCTATCTGCAAGGGGTGGCCCATTATGTCGAAAGTCCTGAGCATGTGCTGATCAGTTTGAGCACTCGTGGTGCTGATGCTGCCTACACCATCGAATTTAATTTGGCAGAGCGCAAAATCGTGGAGGATGGTTTTCATTTTCCTCTTAGTAAAAGTATTATTAGTTGGCGTGATGCTAACAGTGTCTGGGTGTGCCCAGCCTGGGATGAGCGACAACTAACTCAGGCCGGTTACCCGCGTCAGGTCTGGTTGATGCAGCGTGGTCAGAGTTTTGCGGATGCTACCCCAGTGTTGGAAACTGATGCCCAGGCAATGATGGTGAATGCATGGCGTTATCTGGATAGTCAGGGATCTTCTATAGATTTACTTGAAGTTGCTGATGGGTTTTATCATAAGCAGTATTATCAGGTTATGCATGATCTGAGTGTGCAACCATTACTATTGCCCGAAGATTGTGAATTAATGGGTTATTTGTATGGACAATTGCTATTGCAGCTACGCAGTGACTGGCAGCGTGCCAATAAATTTTATCCGGCTGGTAGTTTGGTCGCGGTCAAACTGAATAAAGGTGAGTTGGGGGCGGCTCAGATCATTTGTCTGCCTACCAATGTACAGGCTATAGAAAGTATAGAAACGACTCGCCGCTTTGTGGTGGTTTCTCTACTGGATAATGTACAAAGTCGTTTGCTAGCATGGCGTTATACTGCATCTGGCTGGCAGCAGGTGACCTTGCCAGCTCTTCCTGAGGGGACGATGGAGATCATCGATCAGCCTTGGGGTGGCGATGTGCTGTATCTGGCTATCAGTCATTTTACTGTGCCGTTAACCCTGTATACGTTGGATCTGAATATGCTCGAGTTGTGCGTGATGAGAGTGCAGCCGGCGCAGTTTGATGCCACGGGAGTGACCATCCGACAATTTCATGTTCAGGCAAAAGATGGTACTGCGATTCCTTATTTTCACGTTGGTAAAAATATGACTGCCGATACCCCAACGATAGTCTACGTGTATGGTGGTTTTGCTATGCCACAATTGCCTTATTATTTAGGTGGTATTGGGCGCTACTGGCTGGCAAAGGGGTATGCTTTTGTGCTAGCAAATGTACGAGGTGGAGGAGAGTTTGGGCCACTCTGGCATCAGGCAGCTTGTGGTGTGCATAAACAAAACAGTGTTGATGATTTGCTGACGGTTTTGCTGGATTTATATGCACATGGCTATGCCAGTAAGCAGCATACTGCCATACAAGGAGGCAGTAATGGCGGGTTGGTCGTGGCTGCTGCATTCTGTCAGCAACCTGAGAATATCGGTGCCATGGTGTGTGAGGTGCCGCTAACAGACATGCTGCGCTATCCTTACCTATCAGCCGGTGCTTCTTGGCTAGATGAATATGGAGATCCGGCAAATGCTGAGCATCGGTTGTTTTTGCAAGCTATTTCACCATATCATAATTTGTCTGTTCAGCAGTCTTATCCACCGGCACTGATTACTACTAATATTGCTGATGACCGCGTCCATCCGGCACATGCATTGAAATTTTATGCACGCCTGCGTAGCCTGCATCAGCCAGTGTGGTTGGCTGTTCCTGATACCGGAGGCCATTCCGGAGGTGGTACTCAGGACAGTACTGCGGCAGAATTGGCGCTGATTATGAATTTCTTATATCAGACCATTGCCAAAAAATGAACAGTAATCGCTACGAGTCATTTAGCGTATCTAATCGATAGATAGGCAAGAATGAACTTGACACAGTATTCAAATGCAAAGGGTAATAATTTTGCTATAAATTTGTTTTAAATTAAAAAGTATAAAATTGTATTTGGCACTAATAGGTAGAGAAATTTTTAGTGCAATCAGTGAATTCAGTTATCTGGTTGAATGGTTTAAATGTTTTTAATATTAAATATTGATATGCTTGATTCTTATAACTGTTGATTGATTTATATTCAATTTAAAAATCATTCCAGTTATACAGTGTGGCAAGATTACTGAATTGAGATTATTTGATGTATATTGTGGATAAAATCCGTTTGAATACGCCTCAAAGGAGACATTGCAAGCTACAATGGTGCTTAGAAAAATTGCTGAATTTAATTTAGGATAATAGTCATATAACTTGTAGCAAAAAATCAGGCTGTGCTAATATGACTGCCATTCACCATACATTTGTTTGTAGTCGATAAGTAAAAGTGTTGTGAAAATCGTCGAAAACCAAATAAATTCCGGTAAAATAAATTGTATGGAAAACTCTATTTTTATTAGGTACAATATCAGCTATTAAAAAGTTGATTAATTTAAACTAACCCTGCCTACATTATGCGGGCAAAGAAACGAAAGATCAGTCAATGGAAAACAATATTGAACAACGCGTAAAAAAGATTGTTGCAGAGAAATTAGGAGTGAGCGAAGCTGAAGTGAAAAATGAATCTTCTTTTCAAGAAGATCTAGGTGCAGACTCACTGGACACAGTTGAATTGGTAATGGCATTGGAAGATGCATTCGATTGCAATATTCCAGACGAAGAAGCAGAGAAAATTACTACTGTACAACAAGCAATTGACTTTGTTAGCTCTCATTTAAATTAATTTTTGAGTGAGTTAGTACATCCGGATTACCTCTGACGAAAAAAAGGTGGCTGATGTTACCGTTCGACAGGGGTTTTTTCTTGCGAGTAATTTATGAGTAAAAAAAGAGTTGTCATTACTGGTCTGGGTCAGGTATCTCCTGTGGGTAATGATGTCACCACAGCTTGGCAGAATCTACTTGCAGGTGTCAGCGGCATTGGCACAATTACCCATTTTGACGCTTCGTCTGTGGCCTGTCAGATTGCCGGTCAAGTTAAAAATTTCGATATAACTCAGTATATCAACCCAAAAGAAGCGCGGCGGATGGATACATTTATCCATTTTGGTATCGCTGCTGCCTTGCAGGCGATTGCTGATGCCGATCTGGATAACCTACCCGGACTGGATAAAACCCGAGTAGGGGTAAATATTGGCGCAGGTATCGGAGGTTTGCCTTCTATTGAACAAACGGCTAGAACCATGATAGCCAATGGTGCCCGAAAAATTAATCCGTTTTTTATTCCCAGTTCCTTGATTAATATGATTTCTGGTCATGTTACCATTCTTAAAGGCTACCAGGGTCCAAGTTATGGTATGGTTTCAGCCTGTACTACAGGTGCACATTGTATTGGTGACTCTGCTCGTCTGATTAAATACGGTGACGCAGATATCATGATTGCCGGTGGTGCTGAAGCAGCTATCTGTGAAATGGGTGTGGGCGGTTTTGCTGCCATGAAGGCATTGTCGACCCGTAATGATGATCCTGCCACTGCATCCAGACCGTGGGATAAAGGCCGTGACGGATTTGTTATGGGTGAAGGTGCTGGCGTGATGGTGCTGGAAGAATATGAACATGCCAAGAAACGTGGAGCCAGAATCTATGCTGAACTGGTTGGTTTTGGTATGAGTTCCGACGCATATCATATTACCGCACCGAGTATGGAAGGTCCTGCATTAGGTGTAACTCGTGCTCTGAATGATGCTGGCCTAAATCCGGATGATATCGACTATGTGAATGCACATGGCACTTCTACTCCATTGGGTGATGTTAATGAAACCAATGCACTCAAACTGGCCTTAGGTGAGCATGCTCGTAAAGTGGTGGTGAACTCAACTAAATCGATGACTGGCCATTTATTGGGCGGTGCTGGCGGTGTTGAAGCAGTCTACACTGCGATGGCCATCTTCGCACAGAAATCACCTCCTACCATCAATATTTTTGAACAGGATATTGAATCAGGTTGTGATCTGGATTATTGTGCCAATGAAGCTCGTGATCTAAAGATTCGGGCAGCTATTTCCAATTCATTTGGATTTGGTGGTACTAACGGTTCATTGGTGTTCAAGCGCTTTGAAAACTAATTTTTTCACTGATCCGATACAGGCTGCTTGATTTCAGGCAGCCTGAATTTTATAGTCCTTTATGCTGCATATCTTCAGATGATAAAGTGACATTGCAAGTAAATACTATTGCTTAGATTTTGTTAGGGTAAAATATGTTATGGCCAGTGAGAAAGATCTGCAGTTATATTTTGAAGAAGGATACAAAATTGATTTCAGGTAGTTTAAACTCTGTGACCAGGCAAAATTTAGGTATTCAGCTGAATGTTAGTGAGCTTGTATAAGAATTAATGGTTGCTATTAGCATAAATAAATTTTCTAAAAAATAAACCAGAGTCATCTCTGGCTAATTAACGTGCGTTGTCGTTAAATAATTATTGTTATGGATTTTGAGTTGTAGTGAATTATATGTGTAGATATTAATTGGTCAATATCTTTTTACTGCGCAATTATCTAAATTTGTTGATATCGCTATAATAGCAATTATCAGCCTCAGGTATTGATATATCTCAATGAAATAAAAACTTGTCATAAGTATACAGACTTGAATTTAGCCGGATTGCACTAATTTTCTGGATCGGTACTATTCGAAGGCAAGCTAATAACTTATTTGATATAGGCGGTGCCGAGAAACGTAGACAGAAAACACATTGCTGTCAGTTGAAATAAGGATCCAAAGTCATGAAAATCGGAGTATTGGGTGCTGGTGCATGGGGTACGGCTTTAGGCATTCATTTTGCTTTACATGGACATCAGGTATGGTTATGGTCACATAATGATGATCATGTAAGGCAATTGCAGCAGCAACGCACTAATATGCGCTATCTGTCCGATTTTCAGTTGCCGCAAAAGCTGGTGCCAACCAGTGAATTAATGGGTGCAGATTTAATTATTATTGCAACACCAGTGGCTGCTTTGCGCCAAAGTGCATTGAAACTGGTTTCTGCCGGTTTTGATAAAATACCTGTCATTGCTGCCTGTAAAGGTTTTGAGCAGCAGACTGGTCTTTTGCCGCATCAGGTGCTAGCAGAAGCGATGCCACAAAACACCAATATCGGGGTATTGTCTGGTCCAAGCTTTGCGGAGGAGCTAGCTCGGCAATTGCCTTGTGCGGTGACATTGGCCTCTACTAACTTTATCTGGATACAAGAATTAGCCGCTGCATTGAACAATACTGTTCTGCGTCTTTATGCGAATGAAGATGTGATTGGTGCTGCGGTAGGCGGTGCTGTTAAAAATGTGATGGCTATCGCAACCGGAATTGCCGATGGCCTAAATTATGGCATCAATGCACGCGTAGCTCTAATGACTCGAGGAATGGCTGAAATTGGGCGTCTTAATCATGCTCTTGGCGGACAAACTGCTACGCTGATGGGTTTGTCGGGCATGGGGGATTTAATACTGACTTGTACAGGTGCTCTGTCACGAAATCGACGAGTTGGTTTATTATTGGCTGAGGGTAAATCTTTACCGGAAGCTTTGAAGAAACTTGGACATGTTGCAGAAGGTGTTTATACTGTAGAGGAAGTATGTCGGCAGGCAGTCAGGTTAGGGGTGGATATGCCCATCGCATCGATTTTACAGCAGTTGTTTCAGGGGCAGATTAAGGTTGGGGCTATGGCGGAAATGCTCATGGAACGGTCGCCAAAAACTGAGTAGCCCTTTTTTATGGGGACAATCTTTTGATTGCAAGTAAGTAAAAAGCAGATAGCATATATGAATAATGGAAGCGGTTAGTAATGGAAGATCAATTAGAACAACTGGAAGACTGCCTAAAACGTCTGATCTTGAATTTCAATACTGTTCGGACAGAAAAGGAAAGGTTGTCTAAACAGGTGATATTGTTAAAGGATCAGTTACACAAGCAAGTCACAACTGCTCAGATGGAACATGATGAGTTGATACGGCAGCATGAACAGGAAAAATTTCATTTGCAGGAAATTATGCAGGCCAGAATTGATGATCTGATTCAGGATAATAAACGCTTTAAATCTGTACTAGAAAACTCCAGAGCTGATCTGCAGCAGTTATTGCAACGCTTACCAGTATCTCAGGAGGAAAAATAATGGACGAAATCCAACAGGTCAGGGTAGAAATTCTCGGGCGTCCATTTAATATTGGAACGCCGAAAAGTGAGCAAGAAACATTAATTCAAGCGGTGAAAATGTTGAATGAGAAAATTGTGGCTATCCAGAGTTCAGGCAGAGTCATTGAAAATGATAAAATCGTCATTATGGCTGCATTAAATTTGGCGCATGATCTGCTTAAGCTTACTATGCATGGCGATTTGGCAATTGGAGATTTTGAGCGTAAAATACAGGACATGATCCAGTTATGTGAAGACACGCTTGTGTAATTACTCAAACAAGTTTTCTTCCCCTGCGGTGTTTGTAAGGGCATATATTCCTTTGAACCAATAATTCGCTTTTTTTAGCGGTTGGGTAATGGTAGGTGTGAGCATTCCTGTTGAGGAATGAACCCGAAGCCATTCGATACTGCTAGCCTTGTCCCAAAGGTTCAAGCGGATGGAGCCCAATGCGGCATGCGCGGGGGAAACCATAAAAACGGGCTGCCTGTTTATTCAGGCAGCCCGTTTTCATTAGATTGCACATTTAGTATATCCACAGCTAAGGGATGTTTATCTGATGTTATTCTGCTTATAAAGCCTAATTAAGATATTTCAGTGAGTTTATGCCTGCCAGATAACGCTAAAAGATCCTTTTGTTTAAATAAAAATTCAGATGAACTGAAATTTATTGCTTTTGGAAAGTACAGTTTTCGCTTAAAATGGTTAACAAGAGTTGACAAAAATTATACTGTTAATAAATGGTTTTTAAGTTTATCAACTCATTGGTTTGCCAATATCGCATCAGAAAGGTATTCAAAAGCGCAATGTTATGCATGATTATAAAAAAATCTATTAACAAATGAGTCATCTAGGCTGTCATAAAATGTTAATTAAAATTTTACTGGGGCTAATGCCATGCGTTTTTATTCTGGTTCATTACGCAAACTAATGTGTAAGCTGCAAAAATAATAGATTTTAATCATCAAGATTGGCGTGTTGTTTACGACAATACGCTTACTTGTCGCGTAGTTGGCTATAGTAGTGAAGATCAATACTCTGCAGTTTCAATCTTGTTAGAACGTAAAGCAGGAGCCAACCCAGCATTTATCATTTATGTTAAAACTAACGATCAGCAGGATGAACAATAAGAAGACGATTCATTCTCAATTAATAATCAATTTTTAGGTAAGTTAAAAAACAGGAAAAATGATGTCTATAAACGATCACAGCATCGATTTTCACCAATCATTTAGGTATTAAAAAGCAATAACAATACCGTGATTTTTCATCAAAATAGCAAAAATGGATGTTATCAGATTTTGGTTTTAATGCTGTTATGTTAAAAATGGATAAAATGCAAGGCCGTATTGGTACAATTGGAGCGGTGACTAAACGTGGCAACAAAAATGAATCTGATGTATATGCGCCTGTATTAGCTCCTGTGGTTAAAAAAGCGCCAGTGAATCAATTAACAGAAAGTAAAGAACTTACTTTTGATAAAGTGATAAAAAATATTTCCTCGATTTAAACAGCGTTATGACAAAGAATCAGCTTGCTATTCTTGTGATTTATCTAATGATGTAGAAAGTAACAGTATAACTACAATTGCTCCTTCATTAGACTAATTAAAATAATTTACTTGAAGTTTCTTGCTGGATTGCTGTATATAATTATGGTCAGGTTTACTGGGTTATACCGAAAACAGCTAAACCGTATGATAAGCATATTCAATTTGTCACAAATTTTAGAAGTTACTATAGAAAAAAGGGATAGAGCCAGCGCATAAAGATCGAGAGATGGGTGATTGTCGGCATAGTGCCAGTAGAACATGGAATGGACAGCAATTTTTACTCTATATCAGAAAAATAACCGGATCATGTCGTGGTTTTGTAGGTGGAATTTGCGATTTGTTTACCTTAGTTAGTCGGATTTTGACAAAAATGATGTCGATTAAAGATATAAACCCAAAACAAACAACATGATTTTCTAGGTCAAATTTGTACTAAAATTGGGCTATTTACAAATGAATTTATTCCGAGAACTGGTGTGAATATTAGCAAATTGGTGAGCATCAAATGGTTAAAATGTGTGCTACCTATTGTATAAATCAAAAACCACCAAATTTTCCTGTCCACAAACCAATGCAAAAGCAGAAAAAACACATGAACTTTAATGAGGAAATGGCTCAAACAACAAATATTCAAAAGACAGCAAACAAGAGTTTAAGCGCTTTATTAACTGTAAATACCCCATTGTTAGTACAAGCTTCAAGTGGAAAATCATACTGCTTGTCTTAGGGTTTTATATTCAATTGGCGTCATATTATTTAATGCTTCATGAGGCCTTTCGGTGTTATAACTGGTTAGCCATTCTTCGGTTACTTTTATTTCTTACCCCAGGTTATTAAATAGATATAAATCTATTACTTCTATTCTATATGCACGGTTAAAT
>JAGGIK010000029.1 GCA_024103515.1 Snodgrassella sp.
TGGGCTATTTGCCTGAGGTAGAATTTAACAAACGGCTACCCCTTAATTTTGTTGTTTGAATAGGTGTTGCCATTCCACTATTTTAAAGGATAGCTACATAAGTATAAGCCATAAAAAATGTATTTTAATAGGAGCATATACAATTTTTGTCTTAACCTGCCTTTCGTGCACTACGACGCACCCTAAAAGCCAAAACAATGCTAATAATGCCAAATAAAATTGCATATACACCCATTAACCATGTCATTGCAATTCCTCCTTGTACAGGATTAATCAATAATACTATACCCAGAATAATGGAAAGAATGCCACCTAAAGCTATCCAACCTTCACCTTGTATAGACTTGCGTAAACCGATAGCTGTTGTCATCTGTAGCACACCAGAGGCTATGGCCCAAATAGCCAGCAGATCGGTAAGAACAACAACAGTAACGATTGGCATGAAAAAAGTTAGAATACCGGTAAGAAAATTTGCACTTGCCCAGATAAATAATAACCACCAATCTTTGTGATAGCGTCGGCCTTTTAAAGACATGACTATACCTAATGTGCCATCAACAAAAACATATCCACTAAACAAAATCAAAATGACGTAAAGAGTAATGACAGGATTAAACCAAGTGATTAAACCAAATATCACAGCTGCAATTCCACGCCAAAGTATAATCCACCAACTTTGCGATAAAATATTTATTGCTGTTTTATCTACAGAAAAATTATTCATAATTCATCCTTTGCTATGTGTATATATGAAAATATTATCGATTATGTTTTACATATAGATCAGCCATTATTGATATGTCTTTCCATGATACAGCAACCAGCCACTAAGATGGTGGTTGTATGGATCACGATGAGTCCGATGCACAACTCCCCCTTGTTTATTTCTAATATATTCCCCAGCAAAAGAGATCTTATCCCCTAGTTGAAGACTTAGCAATCTAGGAGCCGAATCAATATTATGCAATACTAATATAGTTCCATTGGAAACTTGCAGAACAAAACGTTGATGTTTATTACCATTATTGTCATCCGGCAAAATCCTGATAACCTTACCTTTGCCAACCACATATACTTTATCCATATTTCTAGCCTGCGCCTGTTCAATGGATACAGTTTGAAATTTCATTGGTGAAGCGAGCACCGGATGCTTAGTCAGATTTGCCTTGATTGACTTAACTGAATCAGAAAATTGTTGTTGTAAATGACTTTTACCAGCTAAATTTGCACTACTATTATCATGATACCACCATAACCCTATACCTAAAATAATGAATAGCACAATCTCTTTCAAAAATAATGACTTCATATCTATTTGGTTTATAAAAGTTTTTTGTCATCATACTAAAAGAATTTTCAAGTGGCAAAATTATTGATCTAATTTACATACTAAAACAGGCTCTTCAGTCTTGAAGAGCCTGTAAAAAACCAATAAGCTAAAACTATTTCTTATAAGCTAAAGCTGCTTTTACGAATGCGGTAAACAACGGATGACCTTTTCTAGGTGTCGAGGTAAATTCGGGATGAAACTGACAGGCAAAAAACCATGGATGATCTGGCAACTCAATCGCTTCTACCAGATGTTCATGTCCCGTCGATACACCACCTATGACCAAACCAGCATCACGCAACTGTGGTAAATAATAATTATTCACTTCATAGCGATGACGATGACGCTCACGAATAAACTGCTGACCATAAATAGATTTAGCTAAGCTTCCTTCCATCAATTCTACTTCTTGAGCTCCCAGTCGCATGGTGCCACCTAAATTGGCATTAATGTCTCTTTTTTCAATCTGACCATCACGATCTTGCCATTCATCAATTAAAGCAACAACAGGATGATCTGTTTTTAAATCAAATTCAGTTGAGTTAGCACATTCAAGATTGGCCACATCACGAGCATATTCAATTAAAGCAATTTGCATACCCAGACAGATACCCAGATAGGGAATCTTATGCTCGCGAGCGTAACGCACAGCAGCAATTTTACCTTCTACACCTCGAGTACCAAAGCCACCTGGAACAAGAATTGCATCCATCCCCTGTAATGAGTCTGTTCCTTCTTTCTCAAGCATTTCGCTGTCAATATATTGAATATCAACTTCTGTTTCAGTCTGAATACCAGCATGCTTCAAAGCTTCAGATAAAGATTTATAAGACTCTGTTAAATCCACATATTTGCCGACCATAGCAATATGGACTTTATGTTTAGGATGTTGCACCGAATAAACTATTTTGTTCCAAGCAGTTAGGTCAGGCTGCTGTACATTCAACTGAAATTGTTCACAGATGATATTATCAATGCCTTGATCATGCAGCATACCGGGTACTTCATAAATACTGTCTGCATCATAGCAGCTTATTACCGCACGCTCTTCCACATTGCAGAATAAAGCAATTTTTTTCTTTTCTTCTTCTGGCATTGGACGATCCATCCGACAAATCAAAACATCAGGCTGGATACCAATTTCACGTAATTCTTTAACTGAGTGCTGAGTTGGTTTGGTTTTTATTTCACCTGCAGCAGCAATATATGGCACATATGATAAATGGATAAACAAAGTATTGGTACGACCTTGTTGACTGCGCATTTGGCGAATAGCTTCAAGAAAAGGTAATGATTCTATATCACCAACTGTCCCACCGATTTCAACTATTGCAACATCATATCCCGTAGCACCTTCATGAATCTTGCGCTTAATTTCGTCAGTAATATGCGGAATGACTTGAACAGTCCCACCGAGATAATCTCCGCGTCGTTCTTTTTGAATAACACTTTCATAAACCTGACCAGAAGTGAAATTATTGCGTTTTTGCATGGTTGCATCAATAAAACGCTCATAATGCCCCAGATCTAAATCGGTTTCCGCACCATCATCGGTAACAAATACTTCACCATGCTGAAACGGGCTCATTGTTCCAGGGTCAACATTAATATAAGGGTCAAGTTTTAACATGGTCACTTTTAGACCACGTGATTCCAAAATAGTAGCAGTAGACGCAGCGGCAATGCCTTTACCCAATGAAGAGACCACACCGCCAGTCACAAAAATAAATTTGGTCATGACAATCAGCAGGAAATTGAATTAGGCATTTTAGCTGAAAAACGCTTTAAATGAAAGATAGTTCCCCGTAATTTCAAATGCAAGAATATGCAATTCTATATTGACAACATTAGCGCATTACGCTCGATTGTGGCATAATTAACCACCGAAATCCGTAAAATTGTATCATGCCTCAAACTGGACATATATTTATTGTTACTGCTGCTTCTGGAACTGGTAAAACCACACTAGTATCACGTCTTAGTTCCCGTGGGCAAAATATCCGCGTTTCAATTTCCCACACTACCAGAGCACCTCGGGAAGGTGAATTAGACGGCGTACACTACCATTTTGTCAGCAAAGATAAATTTGAAGAGATGATTGCCGCACAGGCATTTATCGAACATGCTCAAGTATACGGTAACTATTACGGTACCAGCCTTGCTTCTGTAGAATCTCTGAAAAAAGCAGGCTTCAATGTTATTTTGGAAATCGACGTACAAGGTGCAGCCCAAATTCGTAAATTATTACCAGAAGCTACCAGTATTTTTATTTTACCGCCTTCAATGGCTGAATTAAATGAACGCCTTATCAATCGTGGCACTGATAGCCAGGAAGTTATTAGTTATCGACTGGGGAAAGCTCGTGAAGAAATTGAACAATGCTATCATTTTGATTACGTAATAGTTAATCAAGAACTAGATCAGGCCGAATTAGATCTTTTAGCAATTATTCGCTCTGCTGGTCTACGCACTAATTTACAACGTTCCAATATTGAAAAGATTTTATTTAAACAATAACCTAGATATTATTTTACATTTTTTAATTAATGGAATTACTTATGGCTCGTATTACTGTAGAGGATTGCATCGGACGCATCTCCAATCATTTCGATTTAACAATGGTCGCGGCTATGCGCGCCCGCCAATTGGCTAATGGTGCTACTGCCCTAGTTGAAGAAGATCATGATAAACCTACCGTTATTGCGTTACGTGAAATAGCCTCTGGTCAAATCGGTACTGAATTATTAAACCAGAAAAAATAACTTAGGCAGCTTGCCATGTTTTCACCCAGCCTGTCTTATGATTCCCCTGTAGATCAGTGGCGAAACCATCTTTTTGCCCAGACAGAATATCTGGGCAAAATAGAACGCTGGGAAATTTTAGAAGAAAGCTGCGCCTACATTTACACCATAGCGCATAATCTTGGCAAAACCACTTTATTGAAGCGCAGCTTTGCTATTACCACGACCCTAGCCAAAGAAGAGCAACGGATACAAGCTCTTGGGGCCGTACTAATCAAAACAGCTTTTGAAGATTTATCTTATCGGAATAGCAACTTACCCAAAGTCCACTTAGGACCAGTTGGATTAAAATTTTTTGAAGAAATAAATACACAAAGCAGTAATGATTTTCAAACCCAACTTCAGTTATGCCGAAAGCAGATACAATCAAGTTATCAGTCCATTATTGCTCAAGCAAAAGAAAAATTATTTCGTACAGCCAATTATCTAGGCAGCGAAGATCTGGAAATACTCAATAAAGCCTATCTGTTTGGCGCTGAGGCTCATGCAGGACAATACCGTAATAGTGGCCTTCCTTATATTACCCATCCTCTAGCAGTTGCTACACAATTGGCTGAGTGGCACGTAGACATACAAGCATTATGTGCAGGGTTATTACATGATGTTCTAGAAGATACGGGCACCAGCAAAGAACAATTAACCGAACAATTTGGCCAAACTATTGCCAATATGGTGGATGGTTTATCTAAACTAGAAAAACTGGAATATAATAGTCAGCAAGAAGCTCAGGCAGAAAGTTTCCGCAAACTGATTATGGCTATGACCCAAGATATCCGAGTTATCATCGTTAAATTATCAGACCGCCTGCATAATATGCGTACTCTGGGAGCAAAGAAGCCATCAAGCCAACGTCGTATTGCTCAGGAAACGATGGAAATCTACGCACAACTGGCCAATCGAATCGGTTTAAATTACGTTTACCATGAATTGCAGGATTTATCTTTCAAATATCTATACCCCCATCGTTACGAAGTTCTTGAAAAAGCCATTCAGTCATCTAGACGCAATCGGCATGATATCGTTGGTAAAGTATTACGAACATTTAGCCAGCGCTTGGTCAGCGCCAATATTGAAGCCCAAGTTAAAGGGCGCGAAAAAAATCTCTACAGCATTTATGAGAAGATGCGCTCCAAAAATCTTCATTTCGCCGACGTTATGGATCTTTATACATTTCGTGTAATTGTCAACAACATTCCCGCCTGTTATGCCGCTTTAGGTGCACTGCATAGCCTTTATAAACCGAAGCCCGGTCGGATTAAAGACTATATCGCCATCCCCAAAAACAACGGTTACCAAAGTTTACATACTATTTTGGTTGGTCCATATGGTTTACCTTTGGAAGTGCAAATTCGCACCTATGAAATGGACATTATTGCTGAAAGAGGTATATCTAGTTACTGGGTACATAAAAATAGTGAACAGACAAGCTTTGATCAAGCACAAATGCGCACTAATGAATGGTTACAGAGCATTCTAGATTTACAAGCACATAGCGCCAATGCCATAGAATTTCTTGAGCATGTCAAAACGGACCTCTTTCCAAGTGAAGTGTACGTATTCACCCCTAAAGGTAAAATTATTACCTTACCAAAAGGTGCAACCCCAGTTGATTTTGCTTATGCAGTGCACACAGATATAGGCAATCGCACCGTCTCAGCCAGAGTAAATCATAATCTAATGCCCTTACGCACCAAGCTGCATACTGGCGATGTGGTTGAAATTATTACTTCCAGCAAAGGGCACCCTACTCCTGCATGGCTGGACTTTACCGTCTCCAGTCATGCCCGTAGTGCCATTAGAAGCCAAATAAAAAAAATGAATCGTAATGATGCAATCAAACTAGGAGAAAAACTGTTACAAAAAGCTTTATCAAGCTTATTACCAGCCAATGTATTATTTTCTGATGATTTGAAAGACAAATATCTTGCTGACCTCAATAACAAAAATACCTCTTTCGAAAATATACTATCTGATGTAGGCATGGGCATTCTCAAACCTGTCTCTGTTGCAATGCATATTGCCGAACTGGCTGGTGAACATTTTAACGATACCATTAAACTTAGCCCAATCAGTATTAGTGGCAATGAATCCTCTCATATACATCTGGCAAAATGCTGCAACCCTATTCCTGGTGATGCAATTAAGGCATTATTAATCAAAGATCAAGGGATTATTATTCATCGAGACAGTTGTAACAATATTTTGAAAACTGATCCGGACATCCAACTAGATGCTAGCTGGGATGTTCTTCAAGCTCACAATTATCAGACCATACTTTGCTTAAATGCGATCGATGGCCATGGTTTATTAGCCACCATTGCTCAAGCAATTTCATTGAATGGCGGTGATATTAAATCAGTCGAAACCACATCTAAAAAACTTGAAGGCGTGGAGGGATTCATCGAATTGCGTTTTACCTTACATGTAAAGAACTTGGATCAACTCAATAAAATTATGCGGGATTTACATTCTATTCCAGAGATTCGACGGATAAGTCGATTATAGATTTCCTACACTAAAACGTCAGCACACCAAACTAGCGAGTTGACATATCACAATAAATCAACGATAATTAAAAGAATATTTATATGATAAACAATATAGTATTCCAATTTTATTAATACTATATCCAATACACCTTAGGAGGTGATGTTGTAGTGGCTTGGTGGAGCCTTCAAACCACTCTACCATAATTGTGGTAACTTTTTGATTACTTGTTAGACTAACAATTTAAGTTAGATCAATTACTGAATTAATTTAGGAAAAACATGCCTTCTATTCGTGTAAAAGAAAATGAACCATTTGAAGTTGCAATGCGCCGTTTCAAACGTTCTGTAGAAAAAACTGGTTTAATGACTGAACTGCGTGCTCGCGAAGCTTATGAAAAACCAACCACCGAACGCAAACGTAAAAAAGCTGCAGCGGTAAAACGTTTGCAAAAGCGTCTGCGCAGTCAGCAACTACCTCCTAAATTTTATTAATTAACCGATTACATTTCTCTGTAACAATTAATAAAAGGTAATGAATACCGCAGGCTATTTGCTTGCGGTTTTTACGTTTTTAATAATTAATAGTCTCTTCTCTGCAAGGCCTCCTATCCTCCTTATCATTTCTGGCCAGTCAGAATCTATGCTGTTAAACCACTTAATTTGCAAGGAATAATTATGAGCTTGAAGCAAAAACTACAAGATGATATGAAAGTAGCTTTACGCAACCATGACTCTGCAACATTATCGACCATTCGCATGGCTTTGGCTGCGGTAAAACAAATTGAAGTAGACGAGCGGGTTGAGGTAGATGATAACAGATTAACTGCAATCATTACCAAAATGGTCAAACAGCGCAAAGAATCTGTACGAATGTTTAACGATGGTGGGCGTCAGGATTTAGCAGAAAAAGAACAGGCAGAGATTAATTTATTACAACAATACCTCCCTAAAATGCTCAATCCTGAAGAAATTGAAGTGGAAATTAAAGCAGCAATTACCGCCACAGGTGCTTCGGCACCAAGTGATATGGGTAAAGTAATGGGCATATTAAAGAATAAATTATCAGGTAAAGCGGACATGAGCGAAGTAAGTAAAAAAATCAAACAACTTTTGTCTTAAACTTTAGTCAGTTAATTCTGATCATTTAAAACCAATTATTTTTAAGATGTGCAGTACTGGACACAATCCACATGATCCCAAATGAATTTATCGATGACTTACTAACCAAAATCGATATCGTCGATATTATTGATGAGTTTGTACCGCTTAAAAAAAGTGGGGCAAACTACATGGCATGCTGCCCATTTCACAAAGAAAAATCTGCCTCTTTTTCTGTGAGCCCTACCAAACAGTTTTACCACTGCTTTGGTTGTGGAGCGCATGGATCCGCCATTGGTTTTATCATGGAATATCAAGGATCAGGATTTAAAGATGCCGTCCAGTTTCTGGCTGACCGTATTGGTATAACTGTTCCGAAACAAGCAGGCCATGCCAATTTAGAGGAGAGGAAACTACACAAACAGCAAAAGAAAACACTGGAAGATACCATTACATCTGTCGCAGATTACTATCAGCAACAACTCAAATTATCAGTTCGTGCTCATCATTACCTTCAACAACGTGGATTAAGCGATCAAGTCATCACCCATTATGGACTAGGTTATGCTCCCGATGACTGGCAAGCTTTAGCAAAAGTATTTCAGCCTTATCCAAGCAATGCCTTAGTCAAAACAGGTATGGTTATCAATAAGGAAGACAAATATTACGACCGCTTTCGTGACCGTATTATGTTTCCGATCCGTGATGGCAAAGGTCAGGTCATTGGTTTTGGTGGTAGAGTTTTAGATAAAGGCGAACCGAAATACCTTAATTCGCCAGAAACAGACCTATTTGATAAGGGTCAGAATCTTTACGGTCTATATGAAGCACGATCAGCAATTCGGGAAGCCCAACGAGTATTAATTGTAGAAGGTTATATGGATGTAGTTACACTAGCCCAGTTTGGTCTGGGCTATGCTGTTGCAGCATTGGGCACAGCAACAACTGCGGAACATATACGCTTACTCATGCGTCAAAGTGACCACATCTATTTTTGCTTTGATGGTGATACAGCAGGCCGAAAAGCAGCATGGCGAGCATTGGAAAACGCTTTGCCTCAGTTAAAAGATGACAAAATTTTACATTTTTTATTTCTACCTCCAGAACACGACCCAGACAGCTTTGTCAGGACAAATAGCATAAAAGCTTTTGAAGATGCCTTGATACATCAAAGTTTACCTTTATCAGTCTATTTATGGCAAACACTGACGCAACATATTGATTTATCAACACAGGAAGGCAAAGCAGAACTGATTAAAACCGCCAGTCCGCTGCTAAGCAAAATCAAAGCCCCAGCCCTTTCCTATTTATTGCGTCAGGAACTAAGTCAGAAAGTGGGTATTGATGAACATAACTTAGCTCATTTACTTGGACAAGAGCAGCCCAAGCAACAAAGAGCAACTGTTAAAAGTTATCGTCTGCCACAAAATACCTTCCGGCAGCCGCCAGTAACCTCTTTAGCACAAAAGCAGATACGCGCCCTATTGATAAATCCACAATGGGCCGTATATATAGACATACCAGATTATTTAGACCTGCACGGTGAATACGCGTGCCTCGCCGTGCTAGCTGAGCGCATACAAGCCTCGGCAATCCCACTAAATGTGGGTGCCGTCTTGGAACTAATGCGAAATACCGAATTTGAACCAGTCATCAGGAAAATTATTCATGATCACCTAGATTCTGCAGATACCATGCAAGCTGGAAATGAAGATGATTGTGAGACCTTTAAACAAGGCATGCAAAAATTACTGGATAGCCTTAAATCTCAGCAGATTGATGCGTTGAAGCGCAAACTCCAACATGGTCTTTTAAGCGCCGACGAAAAACAATTGTTATTACTGCTGTTAAGCCCATCCAAAACGCCGTTTAGCTAATTTAGATAGCTTTGATAACCGATTATCACAGTCAGACTGTGACCAATATACCGAGTGCACTATGGCAAACCAACCTTTAAAAAAAACTACCATCACCACCAATCCAGATCAGGATGATACCCGTCCGCTTACAGTAGAAGAGCAACGTGCCCGTCTGCGTCAGCTGATTATTCAGGGTAAAGAACGTGGTTATATAACCTACGCTGAAATTAATGACGCACTACCGGATGAGATGTCTGATGCTGATCAGATTGATAACATCGTTTCCATGATTTCAGGTCTGGGTATACAAGTAACTGAAGAAGCCCCAGATGCTGAAAGCCTGTTGATGGGTGACAATACCGCCAACATGACAGATGATGATGCGGTAGCTGAAGCTGAAGCAGCCTTGTCAAATGCCGATAATGAATTTGGTCGCACTACCGATCCTGTACGCATGTATATGCGGGAAATGGGTCAGGTAGACCTGTTAACACGTGAAGACGAAATTATCATAGCCAAAAAAATTGAAAATGCCTTACGAAACATGATTCAGGCAATTTCTGCCTGTCCAGGTTCAGTTGCTGAAATTCTGGCTTTGATTGATGCTGTACGCAAAGATGAAATTAAAGTAGATGAAGTTGTGGAAGCCATAGTGGACCCACATGAAGAACTACTCGATGAACTGGGCCTTGGATTAGATAAAGCTGATGAAGAAGACAGCGTAGACAGCAGCGATACCGAAGATGATCTTGATGAAGACAGTGAAGAAGATGATGAGGAAAATGCAGCACTGGCTGCCTCCGCCAATCTTGAAGAACTGCGTCAGAAGACACTGGAACATTTCGACAATATTCAAAAACTTTATGACGAGATGGTTGTCGCTTTACAGGCAAATGGTAGCAGTGATACACAATACCTCAAATTGCAAAATGAAATTGCCGAGCAACTATTGCAGGTACGTTTTGCTACGCGACAGATCGAAAGTCTATGTGACAGTTTGCGTGGTCGTGTTAATCAGATCCGGGTGCTGGAACGTGAAATCCGTGACATCGCACTGAACCGCGTACACATGGATCGTGATTATTTCATAAATAGCTTTAGTAATCGTATTACCGATTTAGAATGGGTTAACGAAGAACTTAGTCTAAATCGCGTCTGGAATGAAGCCTTGCGTCGTTTTCAATATGCCATCATTGAAAAACAAACCCAGTTAGCCGATCTAGAAAAAACCGTACAGATTTCTCTGGATGAATTGAAGCAGATTAACAAAAATATGGTGAGAAGCGAGCAAGAGACCGCTGCGGCCAAACAGGAAATGATTCAGGCTAACCTACGACTGGTCATTTCAATTGCTAAAAAATACACTAACCGCGGTCTGCAATTTTTAGACCTAATACAGGAAGGTAATATTGGTTTGATGAAAGCAGTAGATAAATTTGAATACCGTCGGGGTTACAAATTTTCTACTTATGCTACTTGGTGGATTCGGCAAGCCATTACCCGCTCTATTGCCGATCAGGCGCGTACCATCCGTATACCGGTTCATATGATTGAAACCATCAACAAAATGAATCGCATTTCTCGTCAATACCTTCAAGAAAACGGAGAAGAGGCTGATTCAGCTAAATTGGCAGAACTCATGGAAATGCCGGAAGACAAAATCCGTAAAATCATGAAAATCGCCAAAGAGCCTATTTCAATGGAAACACCTATTGGTGATGATGATGACTCTCATCTGGGAGATTTTATTGAGGACGCCAATAACGTAGCTCCTGCCGATGCAGCTATGTATTCTAGCTTGCGAGAAGTGACTAAGGACGTACTTGAAAGCTTAACTCCACGTGAAGCAAAAGTATTGCGCATGCGTTTTGGTATCGATATGAATACTGACCATACACTCGAGGAGGTAGGTAAACAATTTGATGTAACGCGTGAACGCATACGTCAAATTGAAGCCAAAGCATTACGCAAATTACGCCACCCTACCCGATCTGATCGCCTAAAAAGCTTTCTAGATAGCGATGAAAACAAACAGTAACCACATTTTTATTATTTAAAACCAAAACCATCCGCTCAGTGCGGATGGTTTTATATTTAATATCCTTGCAATCGAAGCCATAGCTAGTTAAAATAGCGCAATTGACGGGTCTGTAGCTCAGGGGTTAGAGCAGGGGACTCATAATCCCTTGGTCGTGGGTTCGATCCCCACTGGACCCACCAATTTCTAAAACGCTAAGCATTCGATTGCTTAGCGTTTTTAATTATTACCTAATTGCAAAATATCAAATTAAAGTACTTATTGTATCCAACTAATTTTAACCATATTAAATTGTATAACTCAACTTATATATACTGTTAACTGAGCAAGTTTTATAATACTAAAATAATGCTAAAGTTTGAAATTATTATTTATAATTAATATTTATTTTAAAAAAGAATTAAACACCACCTCTTTAAGATAAATGTTCATAGCTTAAAATAGCAAAAATATTGATCTATATCTTGGTTACTATTAACCAAAAATTGACAATTTAATATATTGATAAATAAAATTTTTAGCATAATTTCAAAACTAACCTAACGAGATAACAGCTATCACTTTTGTTCTTTTCATCTAGTACTAGCAGCACATATCAAGACTTGGTCTAGACACCATTTTATAGAGTTTTAGCCAAATAACATTCATCAAAATTAAATCTAATTAGTAACAACGTGGAATAGCAACATCTATTTAAACAACAAAAACCGGAGCTGTTTGTTAAATTCTATCGCAGGCAAATAGCCTGACGATGAATATCACCGTTTATGATTGTATTAATAAAGCATAAACCGTAAAGGCTTGTGGTCATGCTTAAGTTTGGATGAATTTTTCTCCTTAACCAACTCAGCTTTCATGCTGTTAAATGTAACCTATGCCACTGCATTGTCATACAGATATCCCATGTACTCAGTCAACGCTGTATGTTCTATGTATTGATGCGCTTACCCAGCAACTGTTCAGCAAACACCTTTGCTTTTTCCAAATAAAATCAACTTAATGCTGGCAACAGTTGCTTAAACTGACCTGAGGCACGCATCAATACAATGGTTGTTTGATATTGACCCACACCCTAACCAGTAATCGGTCGCTTAGATAGATTAAATAGTAGACATAAATATTTGCTTGCAGGCTTTTGGTTTCGTGCCATGATCAATGCAGCCTGCTTTAGGATATGGTGTTTCAGCTGCAGCTGCGTCAGCTCTTTTGGTCAAGCAATCAGTTCATTTTGTTCTGGCGTGCGATTATCTTTAGTCTTAAAAGAACCGCTTTGACTAGATTGACTTATGCAGCGGTCTAAAGCGGAAGGTGCCAAATCGTATTGCTTGACCAATTCACTGCGCGATTTTTCCTGCTGATACAGTTTAACCTTTTGTGCTTTGAAATCAACACCAAAAGACCGCGGTTTATGTTGGTGTTGATTGACCATTTTTTTAGCGTTAGGTTTACCTTACCCCATAAAAAGTGGATGAATGAGTGTAGCCTATCCAATATTGGCTCAAGAAAAGTTGTAGTTCCCTTTTTCTCCTCAGGTAGCTATAATTTAATCATTTCTGCCCCGCAGGGTAATCTAGTTGTAGTTCCCTCTCTCACCCCAGGTAGCTATAATTTGAAAATAGCGATTTATCCGATGTGGGTGTGGTGTAGCAATTACTGGGTAAATTATGCTAATTAGGTTTATTGTATATGTAAAGATTTATTGGGGTTGATAGCCACGCTATTGTTGCATAAAGATGGCTAGTGTTTAATTTAAAACAATAAAATTGCAAAAAAAAAGGTTATTTGGCTATTCCATTGATGTACATGCTGTGTTAATTTTTGTATTAAGAAATAGAGTAACAGGGCTGATGATGAAATCTGGATGGCAAAAAAATCTGATTTTTATGCTGCTGCTGTGGCAGGTATTGCTGCTAGCCGGCTGTGACTATTATGTGAGCGAACAGCCGGCGCAGCAAGCACCCGTACCATTCTATAACCGTGATAGCCGTGGCCGTGCCGATACCATTGGCAAGCTGGGTACTCAATCCATCAGCATCCCTGCTGGCGTAATTGATGGCTGGGCGCGTTATATGGGCGATCCGGGTGATTTTGCCGATCCGAAAATCAAAGCCAAATACCAGCGTCCGCCAGAATCTTATGATTTACCAATTGAATCATTTGGCTTTCTGTATCGGATTACTGATGGCGATGTCTATACCTCATTCCGGCAGACACAACAGGATTATCGCCACGATAATAAGACTCTAATCCCGTATGGCAAACCATTTCCGTGGGCGAGCGTCAGTGTCTATGGCCAATATGATGCTAAGGCGCCGTTAAATTTTAACGCCTATGTACAGGAAGGATTTGAAATATCCAAGAGAAATTCAAATATTGATTATATCAAGCAGCCACAACCGCTGTATGGCTTAACTGTGTATAAAGCAAATAATGGTATTAATCCGGAAACCGGCGAACCGTGGAAATCAGATACCCTTGCTAGAGATAGAATGATTAAAAAAGATCAGGCGGGCAATATTAAAACCTATATCGACTGTCAATTCACTCGGCATATTAATTCTTGTCATCATATGTTTTATAACGATGACTGGCATATCCAAGTATGGATTAGTTACAGCCGGACGTATCTGCCACGGTGGCAGGAAATGGAGGGCAGGATTATGCAGATACTGGACAGCTGGCGGGTAACACGGGAAGGCAAGCTATTGGGGAAACAGATTGGTAAAGCCTAGTTTTTGGTAGTGGTACAACTAATTAATTATCACAAGGAGAGTACTATGTTTGAAGCACAAAAAGTCAGCAAAAGTGAAATTCAGGCTTGGCGGAAGCAGATTGAGAATGGCGATTTGTCCGATGTGGGTGCGGTGTAGCAATTACTGGGCAAATTATGTCAATTAAGTTTATTAGTATGTAAAGACTTATTGGGCTTGATAGCCACGCTATTGTTGCGTAAAGATGGCTAGTATTTAATTTAAAACAACAAAATCGACACAAAAGTTTATTTGGCTATTCCATTGCTGTAAATAATGTGTTAATTTTTGTATTAAGAAATAGAGCAACAGGGCTGATGATGAAGTCTGGATGGAAGAAAATTCTGATTTTTATGCTGCTGCTGTGGCAGGTGTTGCTGCTAGCCGGCTGTGACTATTATGTGAATGAACAGCCAGCGCAGCAAGTGCCGGTACCGTTCTATAACCGTGATAGCCGTGGCCGAGCAGATACCATTGGTAAGTTGGGTACTTATTCCATCAGTATCCCGGCGGGGGTGATTGATGGCTGGGCGCGCTATGTTGGCGATCCGGGTGATTTTGCTGATCCGAAAATCAAAGCCAAATACAAGCGCCCGACAGAATCATACGATTTGCCGATTGAATCATTTGGCTTTCTGTATCGGATTACTGATGGCGATGTCTATACCTCATTCCGGCAGACGCAACAGGATTATCGCCACGATAATGAGACTCTAATCCCTAATTATTTACCATTTCCTTGGGCGGACGTCAGTGCCTATGGTGTCTATGGTGCGGCGCCATTGAATTTTAATTTCACGGTTCAGGATGACTTTAGAGTATCAAAAGAAGTAACCAATATTGAGTATATCCAGCAGCCACAACCACTGTATGGCTTAACTGTGTATAAGGCAAATAATGGTATTGATCCGGAAACCGGCGAGCCGTGGAAATCGGATACTCTTGCTGAAGATAAAATGATTCATAAAGATCAGGCGGGCAATATTAAAACCTATATTGATTGTCAATTTACTCATCATATCAATTCTTGTAGTCATATGTTTTATAACGATGACTGGCATATTCAGGTACGGATGAGCTATAGCCGGACGTATCTACCGCAGTGGCAGGAAATTGAGGGCAGGATTATCCGGATACTGGACAGTTGGCGGGTAACGCGGGAAGGCAAGCTGCTGGGGAAACAGATTGGTAAAGCTTAGTTTTTGGTAGTGGTATAACTGATTGATTATCGCAAGGAGAGTACTATGTTTGAAGCACAAAAAATTAGTAAAAGTCAAATTAAGGCATGGCGGGAACAAATTGAAAATGGTGATTTGTCTGATGCTGGAGAGGTGTATCTACAACTGGCCAAACGTGGCTATTATTATGCTAAATGGGCGTATGGGGTAGAGTCTGCGGATACCATTACTGGTCATGGTGCGCTGGAATTTATGCAGGCGGTGGCGACAGAGAAGCAGCATATTTTGACGCAGGATCAGACTAATAAAATCCGCAAGGAGATGGCTATGGCTTATCTGAGTAAGTTAGAGGAGAATGCGTTGTAGTTCCCTCTCTCACCCCAGGTAGCTATAATAGGTAAATGCAAACTTATAAAAACAGTTATGTTGTAGTTCCCTCTCTCACCCCAGGTAGCTATAATTTCATAGCCATGTATAACCATGGTATGTTCGTTGTAGTTCCCTCTCTCACCCCAGGTAGCTATAATGTCGTGGCGCGATGAAAGTGGGTTAACATGGTTGTAGTTCCCTCTCTCACCCCAGGTAGCTATAATAAACAGCCAGACAGGATATTGCTGCGGCTGGTTGTAGTTCCCTCTCTCACCCCAGGTAGCTATAATTGTGTTTTGCTTCGATGTGTGTATATTACCGTTGTAGTTCCCTCTCTCACCCCAGGTAGCTATAATGTCGATTATTAATACCGTGTAATTTCCAAAGTTGTAGTTCCCTCTCTCACCCCAGGTAGCTATAATTAACTTTTTGCGAGTAGTATCTACTTTGTGGTTGTAGTTCCCTCTCTCACCCCAGGTAGCTATAATAAATAAACTCCATTATGAATGCATTGAAAAGTTGTAGTTCCCTCTCTCACCCCAGGTAGCTATAATTTATTAATATGGTTATATGCGGCTTTAATTGTTGTAGTTCCCTCTCTCACCCCAGGTAGCTATAATTAAAACCAGCACCGGGTGTCCACCTATTTCGTTGTAGTTCCCTCTCTCACCCCAGGTAGCTATAATAGACCCCGCTGAACGCCTTGTAATACGGGGCGTTCAGCGGATTCTAATCTCGAAAAAATGGTTTTTAAACGGTAATTTTGGCGATTTTTTTTCATTTTTTTTGCAAAATACCTCGTATTTGGCCTGAATTGGTCAGCAGCAGCATTGGTTTAGATTTATCTTGATATTATAGTATGTTAAGGTGTGTTTTTCTACTTTGGCTTAACTTTTGTGTGAACTATTCAACCAAACTCAAACTGGTTTTTTTTTTAGCCTTAATCAGTGGGCTGTGTGGTAAAACCACCAACTATTTGGCTAATTAGTTTTTTGCAACAGTTAATACTAGGCCATACATTATTTTTCGCTGCGATTGGGTTATATTTAATCTTTATTGCACTGGGTAATAATGCAAGCAAAAGTGCATTACTATGATATTCGGCCAGTTAATCTAGGTAACAGGTAATTTTAGCGGCTGGTAAATGAAGTGCCATATCAATGCCCAACGCATCACGATTAAGGTCATCGAGACATGGAAGGTTTTAAACCGGCGTTGATGGTGACTGCGGTCACGTCTCCACTCTATTACCCCGCATTCAGTTAGCTTTTTCGGTATTGATGGTCTTTCTGGGTTGGGTGATGAAATACGGTATTGACGCTTTACCCTAAGATGAAGCTTTAATGCGTAATATGGCCGTTAAACATATCTATGTTTGCATTTCTGGCCAAGCTTGTGGGTACGTTTAAAATATTTCGGCAAGCCACAGCGTCAATGCTTGTCGGTGATCATACTTAGTACTGACATCATCACTGTATCATTCGGTAACTTAGGCTGATCATAGTCAGTATAGAAGCTTACAATAGTCCAACTCATGGCCACCGAGATAAATTGAGTGATTTATGATTCCTCCACCCGTGTTTTACATGCCTTGATGAACGCTACAGTTTTTTATGATTTCTTACTAAAACTGTGATTTTAAAATTAGCTCGGCAAACATCTGCTTAACTGTGCACCTTTCCGCCTCTCTTTTTTTAAACGTTTAATACTGAGAATCTCATACTACCGTATTTTCCCAGCATTGATAATAGTTGAATTAGCTATGAATATGTACGGTCACATCCTTTGATTGCAATCCTCGCTGCGGTTTACTTTAAAATCAATATGAATTCATATAGCGGTATTTATCTTCTATTTCAATTATATTTCACTTTTATCATAAAAAGGTAATCTGCTCCTTTTTAATGTATTCTGTTAGAAAAAAGTTATAAGACCGGTTTTTTAAGGAATAAATACTTTAATAAATTAGTTAACACTCACCCTCACTAACAAAGTTTAAGGGTATTCGGCTTAATAGTTATTTCGCAACGATAAAAATTATCTGGTAAATAAAAGTGTGGCGGATAGCATTTAATTGATAATTGCTGCTAGCAAAAGGCAGATGTACTAATGTGATTTGCAATGGAACGATGCCCAGTCTGAATTTCAAAACACCTAAGTATTTTAATCATAATAAATCCCATTGAGAAGAAAAAGAAAAGACCGGTTAAAATGCACAAAAAAGTTCATTTTAAAACACGCTATTATTTTTTTCCGACCGGCAGAGCAAGACACAATAATTAGTTTAATGATATTGTAATCTAATTGGCATAAACGGTTTATTTGTCAAGCAACTTATTTTTTAAAACTCTTCTCCCTTGCTTTGATTCAAGACATTATTATGTTACAAACATACCAATTGAGGCTAAAAAAATTTATCTTTATTCTTTACAATTGCGACATAAATACGGACTTGAGCAGATTGTAATTTCTTATATAAGTTAATCAAATAAATCATTAAAGCTTAAGTTGTATACAACGTGCTCATATTACCTATTTCTTGGAAGATATAGGCTGAATACGGTAAGATTGTACTTCCTCGATTTTTTAATTATTTAATCATGACTGCACAAGACATGCTCGCTTCGATAGATCTGGGATCGAATAGTTTTCGTTTGCAAATTTGCCATGTTCAAAACGGTTCTTTGCAAGTCGTTGATTCAATAAAAGAAATGGTTCGTTTAGCTGCAGGTTTAGATGAACAGAAAATCTTGGATGAAGATTCACAGCAACGTGCTTTGAGCTGTCTGGCCAGATTTGGTGAACGATTGCGTGGTTTCCCTCCCCATCAAGTGAGAGCTGTAGCAACCAATACTTTTCGTGTCGCCAAAAATATTGATCAATTTTTACAGCAGGCTGAAGAAAAACTGGGCTTTCCGATTGATATTATTGCAGGGCGCGAAGAAGCCCGATTAATTTATACAGGGGTGATTCATACCATTCCTCCCAGATCAGGAAATATGTTGATTATCGACATTGGAGGCGGTTCTACCGAGTTTGTTATAGGTCATGACTTACAACCCAAAATCACTGAAAGTCTTAACCTTGGCTGTGTATCCTATAGTATGCGTTTTTTTCCGCGTGGCAAAATCAGTCATAAAAATTTTCAAGCAGCAATAAACGCTGCTCGCGCTGAAATTCAGAGAATCAGTCAGGAGCTGATTAGCATTGGCTGGAAAAATGCTATTGGCACATCTGGATCAGCCAGGTCCATCCGTGATGTTATTTTAGCTGACAATGCTTCGCTCGACGTCATTAATTCCGAACTGATGAAAGTGATAGCTGATCGTATTATTACAGCAGGGAGTATCAAAAAAGCTCGCTTAGAAGGTCTTAAAAATGATCGTAAAGAAGTATTCTGTGGCGGTTTAGCGATTTTGATGGCCGCTTTTACGGAACTGCATATCGATAATATGACAGTTACTGATGCTGCTTTGCGCGATGGGGTTTTTTACGACATGATTGGACGTCAATTGGGCGATGATATGCGCAACCAAACCATTATTGACTTTCAGAACCGTTATCACGCCGATAAGGAGCAGGCACAGCGCGTAGAATTCTTAGCGGGTAATATATTTAATCGCTTCACAGCCAAACTGCATGGTAATCATATTGATCAGTGGCACCAATTTGTCTGCTGGGCTGCACAATTGCATGAAATCGGACTGGATATTTCCCATACAGGCTATCACAAGCACGCAGCCTATATTTTGGAACAAGCAGATATGCCGGGGTTTTCTCGCAAGGAGCAGCACATTCTGGCAACACTGGTTCTAGGACAGCGTGGAGATTTACGAAAAATTGCAGAATACACCGATCATGAGATATTTTGGCTTGCGATACTGGCTCTTCGGCTGGCCACTTTATTCTGTCGGGCCAGACAGAATATGGCTATTGCTTTGCATAACTGCAATCTAAACTACCAAAAATCACATAAACAATTGCTGATTACATTGGAAAAGAATTGGCTGGCGGATAACCCTCTGACAGCCAGCGCCTTATTGCAAGAATCTGTTTTATGGAAGAAAATTGGACTACAGCTTGATTTGCAGGTGATTTAATTCCAATTGTGAGGATCTTCCCATGACTATAGAGACATATGTTTCCAGTGATAAGCTTGTGCAGATTCATAATTTACCCAGCTTGGTGCATCGCAACAATACCAGCAATATGCCCAAAAAGTCTCTCAATGTTATTCAGATTCGCGCAAATCAGCTCACTAACCATACGTATACCGATAATGATATTCACAGCGGTAATATTCCGACACCGACACAAGAATGTTTAACGTGGGTACATTTAGTTGGTATCACTGATAATAAGCAATTACATCAACTTCTGCAAACATTTAATATTCATGAGTTGGTGTTGGAAGATATGCTTAACAGTAAACAACGCCCCAAAATTGAAGATTATGGTCAATATTTATTTTTAGCCACGCGCGTATTTACATATAAAAAACAAAAACTACAATACAATCAGGTCTATTTAATATTCGGCAAAAATTATATTGTCACTTTTCAATTTCAGCCTTTAGGACTGTTTCATGTTATCCGTAATTATATCAGCCAAAACCCAACCGAAATTTTCCAGAAAGGGAATGATTTTCTCGCCTATTCATTATTAGATCGCATTATTGATGACTATTTTGTTACTGTGGAAGAATTTAACAATCGGGTAGAAGGCTTAGACAAACGTCTTTTCAGCGATAATAATAAAAATCTGCTGGTCGCAATCCATCAGCTCAAACATGATGCAATGAACCTACATCGCACACTTACCTCAATAAAAGATATCATTGGGCGCATTGTTCACAATGAATTTGAACTATTCCGCAAAAAAACTTATGTGTATTTATTGGATGTTTATGACCATGCTCAGCAACTGATGGAAACGCTGGACAGTGCTAGGGACACGGTTATGGGCATGATGGATATCCATTTATCTTATCAGTCAAATCATCTGAATGAACAAATGCGTATGTTAACGGTTTTTACTATTATCGTAATGCCCTTAAATGTCTTAACCGGAATTTATGGCATGAATTTTGATAATATGCCTGAACTTCACTGGCATTATAGCTATTATGTTGTACTTGCTTTGATGGTCTCCATTATCTTCAGTCTATTAATGTATTTTTATCGCCGCCATTGGTTATAGGTTAATGGTAGAAAAGCAAAAATCCTCTTTCATTACCCATTAATTTTTAATTATAAACTACTCTGTTTGCGCCACATATGTATTTAAGTATGCCAGCTCAACCTTAATTGCAGATTGGATGAAAAATTCAACTAAAAATACAGATGCTGTCTGGGTACAATTATGATGCTTAATTCATTGTCAATCTGTAACTTTGTATGGAGACCAATTATTTTTTAATACTATTACGCTCATAAATACCATACAGTCAAATATAAACATTAAAAGCATAAAACTTTTAACGAATATTAAGTTTTCATCAAGAGATAAGACAATCGTCGCCATCACTCAATAATCTGCTATAGTTTATTTGAATGGTAAAATGCTGAAAATTTGCACTTGTAATTCCCATATATATTAAAATCCGCAACAAGGCCGTCAGAATTCAGAATATTGAAATACAAAATAAAGCCAAAATTATTGGCTAAATGAAATTAGTGAAAGTTGATATAAATGTTTACAGGTATCGTTCAAGGCTTGGGTCTAATCACCGATATTATTGAGCATAACAATCTACGTACTTTGCAAGTACGCTTGCCACAAGGCACGAACAATAATTTAAATCATGGCGCATCCATCGCTAATAATGGCTGCTGCCTCACCATTACGGCCATCAAGGGTGACGAAGTCTGTTTCGATGTGATGGCAGAAAGTCTAGCCAAAACCAATCTAGGGCTGCTACAAATAGGCGATGCAGTGAACATTGAACGCGCGGCACGTTATGGTGATGAAATTGGCGGCCATGTCATGAGTGGCCATATTTTTACTACTACTACCATCAGCCGAATTGAAGACACCCCACCTAACCGCACTATCTGGCTTCGTCTCCCGGATAAAGCCAAACCCTATATCCTTCCCAAAGGCTTTATTGGTCTCAATGGTTGCAGCCTTACTATCGGGGATGTCACCAAAACTGAATTCAGTGTACACCTGATTCCCGAAACCATGAACCGAACTGTGTTTGGAAGCTGTCAGATCAATGATTGCATTAATCTGGAAATAGATGCACAGACACAAGCAATTGTTGATACCGTGCAGCAATACATGCAACAGCATGCAGAAAAATTGAATATCAATTAATTTTTAGAATCTGTTTACCACGGCGAGATAACACCGTGGTTGAACAATATGATTTTCTCTTATTAGGTCAATTAAGAATTTAGCATATAACTCATCTCATTAACAATGAAACATATTTCGAATAGCTTGTATTCATGAAATCAATAATTAGCATTAAAAACACTTAGAAAACCATATTTGTCATACAAAATGGCACCACTTACTTACCTTTAGAATTGCTGTATTTCATCATGATTATTGCTCCGAAAATACCAACCAGTAAGGTATATTGACAATATTACAGCTGGTAAAATTAACAATCCAATTCCCAAGGCCATCGTTCCAATCAACAGACAGAATATAGCATTAGATATGCCACAGCAGTAGCCAATAGCAACCATAGTTCTTAGATATCCGTTAGAACCAATATCAAACAGCCAACCATATATCATAATAAAAAATATTATTGTCGCAAAAAAAGCCATTACTTCTAGGCTAAAATATAATGCTTGATTGTTATTCATTTCTTCTGGCATAGCAAGAATAAGCAAAAATCTTAAAAAAGGGAAGCTTATGCTACTGTATTCACCTATTATTCCGATAAAAAAGCAGGGAGATCTGATAAAAAGCATTTAGAAAGATTATAAAACGGCGTATAAATGCTTCGGCATTGTATTCTTTTTTCATATCCATTTTCTTTTGAACTATAAATTAATTCAGAATTTGGTATACAAATAAAATATAGCTTTAGATAAAGCTTATTAACAATAATTATACCTTACACTACTAAAGATATTTATAACTAAAATGATAATTTTAATGACCAAGCTTCATTTACGTTCTCAACTCAGGTATAACCTCAGGCTGATACTTTGCCCCTCCCCTTTTAAGTAGCAGCGAAACAAATAACCAGCCAATATACCCACAGGCAAAACAACAATACCTAATAGCATTAAATAAGAAATTTGCTTTGCAATTCAATATTCAGCCCAAAATCATTAATACAAGTACAATTAATCTAAAACAGGCTGTTAAAAACCAAATAGCAATGTCATCAAACTCCTGATAGTTACTTTCCTTATATAACATGCTAATATAGTAGCCAATCCAAAACACTGAAGCATTAGCACCTAATACGCCTAACATCAGTAATAGCCAAAAAAAATACACTAGATTTAAAGTAATTCATTCCGTCTCCATTTTCATCATTACACATAATCTTGATAAAAATAAACGAATAATTATTTTAATTAGCTAAACTTATATATAATTTCTTATCTGCACATACCATATTAATTTAATCCTTCTGCGCAAACAAAATAAAATTTCACTCTATAAAGATTACACTAATAACCAATTATTAGACTAGTTCATTAAATACAAGATAAATACAATGGATGTAGAACGAGCCCAGCGGACCAAGACCAAGATAATTTGGGCAAATTAACAAGCTTTATAAACACATGGCTTATTGGAACTGCCTGAAATACCAGAATACCAAAGCATCTTAATTATGAAATGAACCAGAAAAACCAGATAGCGATAGCCATAATAGCTACCTAAAAACAACCATCAGCAAAAAACATAAACTAGCATTAACTATTCTTCGCGAGAGTAAATGCTGCTTTAAATCTCAGCAAGAAAAAACAGTTGGCAAACACTATTTGTTATACAGAACAAAATCAACTAAATCCCTATCAAGCTTGATCTATTACATCATCAGGTCTGCTCTTAAAATACCAGACTGTCAGATAGCAAGCCAACCATGTTACCGGCAAAATTAATAAACCAACTGCCATGAGCCAACTGCCGATTGCCAGGCATACCAAAGCATTGGGTAAACCACAGCAATAATCAAAACTTTTAGAAAGCGATTAAAAGAAACACCAAATATTCAACCAAGCATCATGATTAATAATATTATCGTGGCAAAGAAAGGCATTACATCCACAGTTTTTCCTTCTCCTACAATGCCAATAAAGAAACATGGCTAACCAATAATCAAGGAACTTAGAGATATCAAAAAACATTTTACAAATGTGGCATCGGTATAATCTTTTTCCATATTCATTTCAACATCTATATCAACTTAAATAACTGTTTATCAAACATAATACACAAGCCAAACATCGTTTCAGATAACTTTTTATATAAGATGATTCCTGTTACATCTCATACTATTAAAGATTTTTAAGATATCAAAAATAATAACTTCAAATAAAGCCTTATCTGCATCAATTACACATTTCAATTAGCCTAGCTTAATCTTCATTTTCAACGCTGGCTGTTTAGATTCAGATTCATAGGGTTGCCAACCTTTCAAATACCAATACACTAAATAACAGGCTAATATATCCAGAGGTAAAATTACAATTCCACTCAAATTAATAAAGCTGACCACTACATGGGGAAAAGCACAACATGTCCCTGTAACAACCATGACTTTAAAAAATAAATTTGGTTTAACGTTAACTATCCAACCAATTATCATAACAATAATAATGACCAAGGCCAAATACGCTGACCACCACCATAGTATAGGTATATTTCTTACATTCTTATTAAGAAGATTTAAAAAAACAAAATAAATAAGAATCCAAAAAGGTGCCGCAGTTATAAATAGTGCACAAATTGAAAAAGCTAAACGAGAAACAAATATGGATGATTTAAAATAACTCATCAACCCTCCTATTACCACACTTAAAATATACGTTAATTTACACTATTAAACATATTATAATTTTAATTGTCAATAATTTCTATAACTATTGCAACAAGACTCCATCATCAAGAATGTTAGTTTTTCTACATATATAAATACAAATTCGAATTGCCATATTATATTAATTTAACTAATATATCAGATTCATAGCATAACAATAGCCTTTTATCAACAGTCATATCTGTAGCAGTATTAAACTGCCCACAATTAGCCTCACCCCCTTCAATGCAATCATTCAACCGCATATCAAATAAATATTTACCTGCATATAATATTAATTATTGTAAAGATAATAGTAGCTAAATGATGATAAAAAACCTTGTGATACTAAATACAATTTTAAAATTTTACTTTTGTCATTCGCGAATCATCAGATTTTGATTAGCTTTATCTACAAGAGGAAATAAACGCCGTATATTTGACATATTGGCATGATAAAGGAGAGATAGATTATCCAATGGAGCCTAAACCTAATATTATCCTGAAAAAATTATTTCGTCCTCTTCCTGATAAAACCAATACATTGATAAATTATTCGTGGATAATTGCTTCTATCTTTTGAATTCAAGTGTCAGATAAAAACCAAAATCACAATTAGCCTATAACCGATATTTTAAATACACAAATATCAACTTTTTTGATAAAAGCAAGCTACAGCCACTAATCCAGAGTAAAATACTGTTTATTTTGCCAAGAGAGCGTTGTTTACTATCATGAGTATTGCCACCATTCCAGAACACATTGCCGATATCAAAGCCGGCAAAATGGTTATCCTTACCGATGCAGAAGATCGTGAAAACGAAGGCGATTTAATTATGGCCGCACAGTTTGTCACGCCTGAGGCCATCAATTTCATGATTAAATACGCTCGCGGACTGGTTTGTCTGCCTTTAGAAGAAGAGATTGTCGACCGCCTGCATTTACCGCTGATGACCCAGAACAATGGTGCCCAGTATGGCACCAACTTCACCGTTTCAATTGAAGCAGCACATGGTATTACTACCGGCATATCGGCTGCAGACCGTGCACACACCGTACAGGCAGCAGTTTCCCCAACAGCAAAAG
>JAGGIK010000002.1 GCA_024103515.1 Snodgrassella sp.
ATTACTTATGCGCACAAAATACATATTATATTGGTCATATTAAAGAGATTGGGAAAATATACCAACAAACGTTTATTAATACCTATTCAAGACTGGCGTTTGCGATATAGAACATACGAAAACAAAAGCCTACAGTGCGCAAACGAATGGCATATGTGAGCGGTTGCATAAGAAGATGAAGACCGAATGTTATGATATTATGTTTAGACGTAAAATATATACCGAACTGAAAGAGATACAACAAGATATTGAGCTTTGGCTAGAGATTTACAATCGGGAAAGAGCACATTCAGGGAAATACTGTTATGGTAAGACGCCTTGGCAAACTTGGGTAGAGACAAAAGGACTGGCTAAAGAAAAGCAGCTAGAGAATTTATTTTACTCATCAGACAGACATTGTGTTAGCACGAATGCTGATGAGTAGGTAGTGTCTGTCAGATTAAGTTTAAGCTAGTACAGATTAATCAATAATTAATATTATTCAGTTTAATCCAGTGCTCTAAATTTTAAAACGGGCTGATTCTGCTTGATTTAGCTTTGATACCCATTCTATTTTAACTCTCATCATCAATGATAATTCCGATAAAAAAACTGCCTGACAGCTATCAGGCAGTTTTCAGCATTAAATAGAGAAATTAATTTTGTTCTTCAGTTTGCGCTTTCTGGCGCAAGCGCAAGCCTAATTCACGTAGCTGTTTTTCATCGACATGATTAGGCGCATCAACCAGTAAATCCTGTGAACGTTGGGTTTTCGGGAAAGCAATAACGTCACGAATGGAGTCAGCACCAGCCATCAATGTAACCAGACGATCCAGACCGAAAGCCAGTCCGCCGTGAGGAGGTGCACCATATTTGAGATTACTAAGCAGAAAGCCAAATTTATTTTCCTGTTCCTCTGGACTAATATTCAGTGCCTCAAATACTTTTTCCTGTATATCAGCACGATGGATACGAATCGATCCACCACCAATTTCCCAGCCATTCAACACCATATCATAGGCACGAGCAAGACAATGTTCGGGATCGGTATTAAGCAGATCTTCATGTCCTATTTTTGGTGCCGTGAATGGATGATGCATGGCTGACCAACGATTTTCATCTTCGTCATATTCAAACATGGGAAAATCGACTACCCACAATGGACGCCATTCATCGGTAAAGTAGCCATTATCAGCGCCATGCTCATGACCAATTTTGATCCGCAATGCACCAATAGCTTCATTAACGATTTTGGCTTTATCAGCACCAAAGAAGATGATATCGCCATTTTGTGCTGCAGTTTTTTCAATAATAGCCTGTAAGGCATTATCAGACAGGAATTTAACAATTGGAGATTGTAAACCGCTATCTTCACTATTATTGATTTTAGTTATATCATTAACTTTAATATAAGCTAAGCCTTTAGCACCATAGATACCAACAAATTCAGTATAGGTATCAATTTCTTTACGGCTTAATTTGGCGCCATTGGGTACGCGCAACGCCACAACACGACCATTTTTCATATCAGCAGCAGCACGGAATACTTTGAATTCTTCCGTTTCCATCACATCAGTTAACTCCGTAAACTGCAGGTTTACTCTTAGATCGGGTTTATCTGAACCATACAGGTACATGGCTTCATTCCAAGTCATGCGAGGGAATTTAGGCAGATTAACTGATAAAGCCTCCTGAAAAACGGTTTTAATCATATTTTCAGTGATGTCCATCACTTCATCTTCATTCAAGAAAGAAGTTTCAAGGTCGATCTGGGTAAATTCTGGCTGACGATCAGCACGTAAATCCTCATCACGGAAGCATTTAACAATCTGATAATAACGGTCAAATCCAGCCACCATTAATAACTGTTTAAATAATTGTGGCGATTGAGGCAAAGCAAAAAATTCACCGGGAAAAACTCGGCTTGGTACCAGATAATCGCGGGCACCTTCTGGGGTAGAGCGGGTTAACATTGGCGTTTCAATGTCAATGAAATCTTGACTATCTAAAAATCGACGCACAGCCATGGCTACACGATAACGCAAGCGCAAATTGTTTTGCATCACTGGACGACGCAAATCAATAATACGATTAGTTAGGCGTACATTTTCACTGATGTTTTCGTCATCAATTAAAAATGGGGGTGTAGCAGCTGTATTGAGAATTTCGATTTCTTTGGCCAATAGTTCGATACCGCCTGAAATCATTTTGTCATTTTTTGTACCCTCTGGGCGAGCGCGCACACGGCCAGTAATGCTCAGAACATATTCATTACGGGCAGAATCGGCCAATGCAAATGCTTCTGGAGTATCTGGATCTATAACGACTTGTATAATACCTTCACGATCGCGCAGATCAATAAAGATCACACCACCATGATCTCGACGACGATGTACCCATCCTTTTACAGTTATGGTCTGATCCAGATATTGCTCGTTTATTAGGCCACAATAATTTGTTCGCATTTTAATGCCTTTGTTGCTGTAATTTCAGTTAATTAGATGATAAAAAAATATTACTCTTTTTTTCAGTGTGTTTTACTGGTTTTGTGAGAAAAAATTTCGTGTAACGTAGGATGTTTTTGTTCATCAGGCTGAACCATACCTAGTGAAATAACATACTTGAGGGCATCGTCAACACTCATGTCAATTTCATGTACATCGTTATGATGTACCATTATATAGTAACCGCCAGTCGGATTTGGTGTTGTAGGAACGTATATGGGTATGTAGTCTTCACTCGAATCGTTGCCAAAGTGATGTGGCAAGGTGCTGTTTATTTCATTAGGAATATGGCCTGAAACAAATCCAATCGTCCAGATATTGGCTTGTGGAAAAGGAACCAGCACCGGTGTTTTGAAAGACTGGCGCGAATCGGATAATAACGATTCAGATACTTTTTTCACACCGCTATAAATGCTTTTGACCACAGGTATGTGACCCAACAATGCATCCCATACAGCAATTATCCTGCGTCCAAGCATATTTGCCGCCATCAGGCCGGTGAAAAATACAACGACCATAGCTATTAATATACCCAAACCATGAATTTTATACCCAAATAAAGCTTGTGGTTGCAGCCGAGCTGGTAATATTGTGATTAAGTGATCAGCTACATCAATAATATATCCAATCGCCCAAATGGTCACAATAATAGGCAGCCATACCAATACACCCATAAGCATGTATTTCCTAAATGATTTCTTCAGTTTTCCGCCCTCGGCAGGCTTAGGTGACATAGTAGGGTGGTTTCCTTGCTAATGATGATTTGTTTATAACGATAAATTTTATATTATACCTATATCTTGTCATTTTTACAGTGGCATTTGGTAAATGAAATTCGCTTCAGATAAATTCTTTCTTCAAGTAAGCTAAATAAGTTTTAAACCTAATCATTTTACGCTGGAAACTCTACAAGCTACCTGTTCCAGACTGCATTAATGCCCCTTATCTTTGTTAATCTGATAAACTTATACAATTCAAAGTATTCAATTAATTCAATGTTCTCAATTCTGTAAACGAATTTTTGATTACTGTAAAAACAAGCATTAAAATATTTTTTAATACTATATAATTCAATTAGCATATAACATTTAAATTTTCATTCTTAGCAAATGAACAGGGGTGAAAAATTAAACACATGAGCAGTCAACTGAAAGAAAACTTAGCTTATGCATGGTTGCCATGGTGGGTGATGGGTGTTTGCTGTTCGTTTTTATTGCCATTATCAAGCTATCAATACTGGGTAATGGCAACTGTTTTACTAGGGCTAATGGCAATAAAGCCGGGTTGGCGATGGTGTCGTAATGGTTGCCTATTATGTATCGGTGTTATGTTTGCCATCTGGCGAACTGAAGCAGCATTAACGCATCAATGGCCTTTATCCGATAAATCTGACACTCAGCAGGTTACGTTGATTGTTACTGATATTGCTCAGACCGACCAATTTCGTACCCGCTTTTTTGCTAAAGTCAGGCTAAATGATGGCCGAACACAAAATTGGTTGGTCAACGATTATGGCAAACAGCGTTGGCCTGCAGGGAGCCAATGGCGGGTCAAAGCTAAAGTACGTGCGGTTATCAGTGAGACAAATATTATCGGTTTCAATAAGGAGGCATGGGCTTTAGCCAATCACATAGGAGCAGAAGCCACCCTTAAGGGCAAGCGTGAATTGATCACTACTAAACTTAACTGGACTGGATCTTTATCGCACTGGCGGGCTAAACTAAGTGAGCGCTGGCAAAAACAGCAAGCGGTATATCCGCAAGGGGTAGCGTTACTGAAAGCATTGGCCGTAGGTGAACAATCAGCATTGCCGGCTCAAGCATGGCAAATATTTCGCCCTCTAGGACTGAATCATTTAGTCAGTATATCCGGTTTGCATGTTGGCATGTTGGCGATGTTGGCTGCATGGTTATGTGGGAAGCTACTGCATCTTTTGCCAGTGCGAATTGAACAGCCGTGGATTTATAAGCGATCTGTGGCAGTTATTACCGCTGTCATCTACAGTGCGCTTGCCGGATTTGCTGTACCCACTCAGCGCAGCATGTTGATGATCATGATTCTAGCAATGACATGGCGGCGAGGGCATTTAAGGTCAATGCAAATTTGGTGGCTCACTATTGCAATTGTTTTATTGTATGACCCTTTAGCTGTATTAAGTGTCGGGTTTTGGCTATCTTTTTTATTGGTAGCTGCATTAATGTGGGCTGGTGAAGGCACTGGTCAGCTATCAAAATTGCGTCAGTTATTGCAATCACAGTGGGCTGCTGGTATGGCTTCTTTGGTGCTAGTCGCATATATTTTCGGTTCTGTTCCTTTAATGTCGGCACCTGTTAATGCCCTTGCTATACCATGGTTTACCTTGGTACTTGTACCAGTGGCATTGATATCCTTAATTCTACCTATACCTTTTTTAGCAGATATGGCTGCATGGATATCAGAAAAATCAATGCAGGCTTTATACGCTACGGCAAATTACGCTCCTGAATACTATCCTGCTCATGCACCGTTAGGTCTATGGCTACTAGCAACTATTGGTACTGCTATTCTATTGTTACCACGTGGTTTTTTTCTTCGACCTTTATGTCTGCTTGTTTTATTAATGCTTTTGTTATATAAACCGTCACGCCCGTTGATGAATGAAGCCAGAGTGACGATATGGGATATCGGCCAAGGTTTAGCGGTCAGTATTAGTACGGCTAGGCATGATTTATTGTTTGATACTGGTACTGACTATGCTGCCAAATCCATATTGCTGCCTAATTTACAAGCAATAGGTATCAAGCGTCTTGATACTTTGGTTTTATCACACAATGATGCTGATCATGACGGAGGTGCAGAATTGGTTAAAGCTAAACTGCGGCCTCAGCAAATTTTGGCTGGACAGGCTGGAGCTTATCCTTTCGCAGTTAAGCATTGTCAGGCAGGAATAAACTGGCAATGGGATGGTGTGTGGTTTGAGTTTCTCAATCAGCCTGTTAATGCTCAGGCTAAGAAAAATGATCAAAGTTGTGTATTGAGAGTTGTCAGTGCAGGCAAATCAGTATTGATTACTGGTGATCTGGCTAAAAGAGGAGAACGAAAACTTGTTGCAGCTTATGGAGATAAACTGTATAGCCAAATTCTACTTTTAGGTCATCATGGTAGCCGCACTTCTAGTGATGCTGAATTCATCCGAGTAGTTCGACCTGATTATGCGATTGCCAGTACAGGATTTGCCAATAGATACAATCACCCGCATTTACAGGTACAAGAATTGATAAAAAAAGAAAATATTTCTTTCCTACGTACTGATCGAATGGGAGGTATTGAAACGACATTATCAATTAGATCGTTGCAATGGCAGCCATTGAGTCAAATTAAACCTTATTGGCAACGTAAGCCAATGGATAAACCCTAGAATTGTTATAATAAATAATGTCAAGACTAGCGTATAATAAGAATGTTTCAGCATCTTGTGGTAAGGGAATATATGCATTGGCGAAAATATTGTAGTTTAAGCATTGTATTGGCTCTAATGATAACTGCCTGTGCAACACCCGAGCAAAAAGCGGCTAAAGCTGCTGCTCAGAAAGCGGCCCAACAAAAGCTTCAATTGGATTTAGCGGCTCAGTGTGATGCACGAACAGCTGAATTAATGCAGGTTCAAATGCAAAATCCTGCTTTTTTTACTGATCCTCAAAACGCCAAAATTGCTGAAGAATATAGGCAAAAGGTGAATCTACCTATTTTTCAAAGCTGCTATAAGCTGGCCTGGAATAACTATGTCAATCAACTAAGAGTAGAACAGCTTCGTAGTTGGGAAGTGCGCAGACGATGGGATGATGATATGAATTGGATGATGTTCCGACCTAGATTATGCCGAGATATCATCAATGGTCGCACTATTGTTTATCGATGTTAATGATGTTAATATAGTTTCGTTATGCTTTATTGTAGTTTTGTAATGTTGATTTAATGTAGTTCATAAATATCACAATTTAATTGAGGGATAATCAGAATGGGATTAAGTCTATGCGTAATAGCAATGAAAACTTCGGATGAAAAAAAATTAGCAGAATTAACGCAATTATTCGATTTATCAGAGCCAATACCTTATTCAGGAGACGAGGACTTATTATTAATGGTTTATGAACAAAAAAATGTCTATTATAAAAAAAATGATTTCATCACTATTTTTATGAATGAAGAATGTTTTTTTTCTAACGATTTTGATAACATAGAGAAAAATTTAGCCACTTTGTCTGCAAACAGCGAAGTTCTTATGTGTCTTACCCAAAGTGTTACGACTACATTTTGGCTTGAGTATTATCAAAATGGTAACATGCTGCGTAGATGGGTCGAACAAGAGTATGAAGAGCAAATGAATATTGGCGATCCCATTCCTGCCGAACTCGATTATATGTCCAAAGATATATATGAGCGTGATGAAGACGATTTTATGGATATCGTTAAAAATTTTTCTGGCATAGATATCAATCAATTGTAATAAAATTACTCATTAAAAAAAATCGTGTAAGGAGGGTAAATTTTTACTCTCCAATTTAATTTCCCTTGTAACGATCTATACAGTAAATTTGATTAATGTAGCTCTAAAAACGAACTGTATTGCTTCCCATCCAAAACCAAACAGGCTTACATTTGATTTTTTTCGACAAATCATCTATTTTGAATATTAAACAACTCAGTTAAAAACGAGTTTAAGCAAAGTACAAACATGCTTTTCTAGAAGAAATCAATTTGACATCTAAATAAACTAATTCCAGGCGAAATAAAACTTTTTCTTAATTGAAAATTCTTATTAAATATTAAGAATATTCGCTTTATGCCTGCCGGAACTTTTCCCATCATGCGCAGAATAGTTGACCTCCTAAACTTGAATGAAATATCAACTTAATGCGAAACAATTTGCATTTTAAATGCAAAATAGTGCCATACGAACCATAATATAAAAGGTCAATAATCAAATATATAAAGCTAATTTTAACATCTTGCTATATATGACAGATACTATACCTATCTGAGTAATCAAATTAGAAAAATTTGATCATGAATATCACCAATCATTCATAAAAAAATTAGCAGATTTTTTCTAGCCATGAATTGAATAAAAAAGCTGCCTTAACGATGAGTAAGGCAACTTTTTTATAAGCATCAAATTGATTACTGACTTAATACATCCACGCCTTTTGGTGGCGTAAATTTGAATATTGAGCGGTCGAATTTGGGTTGGGTATTAATCTGCGTAAAAGTAATCGTGGTCAAATTACCAAAACTATCTTTAAGTTGCATATTCGCCAGATTATCGCCACGAAAGCCAATACGTATATTTTGATAGCCGGTATTGCTACGTTTAGGCTTAGCTTGTATGTAATTGATACCATCTTTTTGACCATCATCTGCAAGAGAATAATTGGCATTAAGGGCAGATTTATTGGAAAGAATTGCTGCTGGCGAATCACCAATAGTCTGATTTTGAGGGCGTTTAGTTACCTGAGCTAAATCCTGATCATATAGCCAAACAGTTTTTCCATCGCCAACAATTGTTTGTTTATAAGGTTTAACATATTCCCAGCGAAACAAACCTGGACGTTGAATAGCAAATGTACCAGACGTTACCTGCGTTCTTTTTTTACTTTTAACAGTCTGAGTAAATTGTCCCGAAATACCATCAGTATCACTATTAAATTTATGCAAGGTATCCAACCCCCCGGCATATATCAAATTGATAGTCAAGACAAAGTAAACAGTGACAATGGTTTTGTCGAGGATCTTCATTGATTATTCCTTTAATATTTCTCGTAATTTGCTTAGTCTTATCCAAATAGGACTAAAACAGGTTGCGATTTTTTTAAACTAAACAATCATTCGTAAGTTGATTATTTTCGTACTTGATCGAAACGAGCAAGTTTTTCTTTGGCTTCGAGTAATTCACGTTTGTTTTCATCCAACCTCTGCATCACTTTACTGATTTTTTTAGCATCTCTTTTGGCTTGAACTGTTATCAGTTTTTGCTGAGTTTCAACCACTTTGGCGTTATATTTGTTTACTTTATCAACATATTGTTGACGCAACACACTGTCTGAACAATGATTAGTAATTGCAGTTTTTTCATTATTCAAACGAGAGATTTTTTTTTGATTTTGATTGGCCATAGCGTGCTGTAGTTGAATTTCAATTTGTTGCTTTTTCTCAGCGCAGGTCGGCCAGATATCATTAGCCATGGCCGGTATAGTTACTGATATGGCAGCTGTAATCATTAATGACTTAGCAAAAGTTACCATGTTCATACATATTTCCTCGTTATTTATAAAAAATATATGTTAGATCATTGTAAATCTAAATGCGGGCAAATACCAATTAATCTTATTAAACATTGTTAATTAAAAATGAGCACTAAGTCTAGCTAATCTCTACTTGAATAATAGGTAGTTACAGATTTTTAAATATTATAAGATTAAGATATATCCAATTCAGTTAGATGATTGATTGTTGTCTATTAACCAAACCAGTTATTTTACTCAAACCTGAATTTTCTTCGTTACCAAGCCTGATTAAATCTTATCTCATGGCTGCACTTAACGCTTTTACGTTGTAACGGAACAAATCAATATAGGTAGTGGCCGGACTGCCGTTGCTTAAAGCGTCTGAATATAGTTTTCCAGCAATTTTGACACCTGTTTCCTTACTGATGCGTTGAATCATTCTAGGATTTTTAATATTTTCAACAAATACTGCTTTGATATTTTGATTGCGTATTTGATTAATGATTGTCGCAACCTGTCGAGCAGAAGGTTCAGCATCGGTACTGACACCTTGCGGTGCTATAAAAGAAATTTGATAACGTTTGGCCATATAACCAAAAGCATCATGTCCGGTAAGAACTTTGCGTTTTGCGATGGGTATCGTCGCAAAAGTTTTCTCAGCCCAATTGTGTAATTCATTTAACTGTTTTTCATAACTAACAAGACGATTCTGATAATATACTTTTCCGGCAGGATCAATTTTGATCAACGCATTAGTGATATTGCGAGCATAAATATGCATCAGTATCGGATCATTCCATACATGTGGATCATAAGTATGATGATGACCGTGTTCATCATTTGTCAATATTTGTGGACGAATACCCTGTACAGCATAGACTAACGGGGCGCTACTCTGTCCCGCAGCACGCTGTAATGCTGTCGGTTCTAGCCCATAACCATTTAACAAAATCAATTTGGCACCACGCATTAGGCGCAAATCTTTACTGATCAACTGATACATATGAGTATCCTGATCAGCACCTATCAAAGTGAAAACCTGAATTCTTTCACCGCCAATCTGTCTAGTGACATCACCAAGAATGCTGAAACTCGCAACAACCGGTATGGGTGCTGCTTGCGCTATATGCATCAGCAAACTAAAAAAAGAAAATAGAATGACAGTAAAAACACGTTTCATATTGGCTACCTAAAGAAAATTCATAATCAAAATTTAAACAGCATGATGGTGGCGTCGTCGATAGAATTGCCAAAATATGCCATTTTCAGTACCGATAAGTAGAGATACTAGATAAATAAACCCACAACATAAGATAATCGCTGGGCCGGAGGGCAGATCTACATAATAAGACATCAATAAACCGGCAAAACCACAACAGCCGGCTATTAATACAGCCAGTACAATGGTATAAAACATTGTTTTAGCCCATAATCGCGCAGTAATTGCAGGCAGCATCATTAACCCTACTGACATCAATGTACCCAGTGCCTGAAAACCGGCTACCAGATTCAATACCACTAATATAAGAAAAATAATATGCCATATAGCACCTTTGCCATTTACAGAACGCAAAAACAATGGATCAATACTTTCCAACATCAGCGGCCGATAGATGACAGCCAGTACAACCATTGTTAAACTAGAAACAGTGGCAACTAAAGTCAAAGCCGGCAGATCAACGGCTAAAATGGAACCGAATAACAAATTAAGCAAATCAACACTGTTACCGCTTTTGCTAACCAATACCACACCAAGAGCCAGACAGGTCAGAAAAAAAGCTGCAAAACTGGCATCTTCTTTGACACTGGCGAACCGGCTGGCCATCCCTGCTAGCAATGCCATCACTAGACCTGCAATAAAACCGCCTAAACTCATGGCTGGTAGGCTTAAACCAGCTAGTAAATATCCTATAGCAGCGCCCGGTAAAATCGCATGTCCTAGTGCATCACCAACCAGACTCATTCGACGCATCATCAAAAAAACACCAACTGGAGCTGTGCCTGCAGCCAAAAAAACAATTGATGTTAATGCATATCGCAAAAAATCATATTCACTAAAAGGTTCAATTATTAAGTGTAAAATATTCATTACATTACCTCTTACACCACTGATTTTGTTCTTGTTGCTGCATTCTGGTCATTGCCTGCTGTAGATGATGCTTAGTCATAACCTGACTGGTAGCTCCGCCTGCAACGATTTCTCGTGCCAAAAGTAAAGTATTGGGAAAATAAGCTTGTACCTGTTCATAATCATGCAGTACTGTAATCACAGTACATTGCTGACGATGATGATAATCTTTGATTATGCTCAGCAGAGCAGCGGTCGTGGATGCATCAACCGCATTAAAGGGTTCATCAAGCAATAGCACTTGTGCATTTTGTACCAGCATGCGCGCCAGTAAAACCCGTTGAAACTGACCATTAGACAATTGCGCAATCGGATGATTGATAAAATTGTTCAGGCCAACTTGTTCAAGAACCGCATGCACGCGTTGTTGCAACGGGTAACTGACGGCTTTAAAAAAACCGATTTCATACCATAAACCCATTGCAGCCAGTTCAAAAACATTGATAGGCTGACTGCGATCTATATCAGATTGTTGAGGTAGATAAGCAATATCCGCGCGATGAAGATTATTCCAATATATATTACCGCTATCCGTTTTAACTAAACCCATTATGGCTTTAAGTAGGGTAGATTTACCAGCACCATTTGGACCAACAATAGCCCACATCTCATTGGAATTAAAGTTGGCATCTATGTGATGGATGGCCGGACTATGCCGATAGCTAACTGTGACATTATTGAGCTGAATACTCATAATACTCCGATAGCCCAGGCATACATAATCCATAACATGGCTAGAATTGCGAAGACCCAACCCAAACGTTTACTCACACCACTGAGTATTAGAGAAAACATCCTATGCCTTAATAGAGAGTTAATTAAAATACAATGTTATCGTATAACATAGCATGAATGATACAATATAACATTACCTAAACACAATACGGTTTTATCATAGCTATCTAACCATTGCGATAATGGGTAAGAGTGCGTATCAGTAATCGGTTTGGATGCATACCTTGTTGTAATCTCGAGGATAAGGGCGACGGAACTCCGAGAATAGCAGCTGCAATGGCTTCTGCACAAATAGGTGCTGTCGCCAGCCCGCGACTACCATGGGCAGTATTAACAAAAGCGCCCGGCAACCATGGACACGGTTGCTTTATCGGGTAATTTTTATCAAATTTAAGTTTTTCATATGTGTGCAACATTAATTTGCTTTCACCTATCGGACCTACCACTGGTAGGTGATCATAGGTGTCACAGCGTAAAGCAGCATGTCCCTGAGTTGTTGGATTAGGTTTTAAATCTTCAGCCAGCTCTGGCAGCCAATTTGATAATTCTTGCCAGTTAGCTTGTTCATCTGCTTGACTTAGTTCGACTTGGCTGCAATTAGGATGAAATGTAGCACCAAAACACATTTTATTGCGCCATACTGGGGAAATATAACTGCTGCCACTTAATGCACAGCGTAAATTGCTTGCATAATCTCCAGGTACCGCTGTTGTTGTCTGACCACCAATGATTTTAAATGGCCAGTCAAATAGAGGATTTAATAGATTACTTTGAGCGCCAGCACAAATAACAAAATGTGAAGCTGTCAGGATGTGTTGCTTCTGTTCTTTCTGACATACTATTTGCCATGTATTTCCATCATGCGCAAGCTGCTTGACCCGAGTATGCGTTAATAACTTAATTAACGGGTGAGAAAGCAATACTTTAATCAAACTGCGTGGGTTAATAGTTACCCCATGTGGCCACCACAAACCTCCGCTAGATAATTTAATTCCTGCTAAGGTTGATGCCTGAGAACGCGTTACTAACTGATATAACTGACTATCTGGGCATTGTTCTGCCAGTTTAACATTACGTAACTCTTCAGCCAAATTAAAATTTAGATGCAACACACCGCAATTCAGTTTTGGCGATGATGTCTGGTTTAACAGGCCTAGACTGTACCCATAACCAGTCATCAATAACTCCGTTTGAAGAGTAGGGTAAGGAGAGATTTTTGCGTACAACAATCCTTGATGATTCCCTGAAGCGGCAGAGGCAATTTTATTCTGTTCAATTACTGTTACAGAAATATTTCTTTGAGCCAACGCAAAAGCTGTTGCTGCCCCTGCAATACCTGCACCAATGATAACTACCGAACTTACCTTTAGCGGCGCAGGCATCTGCAACCAGGGCTTTAAAGCTGCCACTGAAGTATCGGCAAACTGATCGAAACCGGCATTATACTGGCACCATTGTGAATATACTTCAGGATGAATTAAAGTGAATTTCCCCTGATTAAGAGGATAGGCAAAAACTGGCTGTTGTTGCCAGTAGATTTTTGCCTGTTGCCAAAACTGTAATAATTTTTTACCTTCATAAGTTTTTGCACTCTGATGACATGGCCACTGACCAGAAATGATAACTACCTCAGCCTGAACATCTTTGCTCAGTTGTTGAGCCAATTGGTCGGCTTGTGGCCATTCTTGGAAAATATAGGTACTCATGGCCTTTTCGCTGAATTAATGCCATCAGAGCTAGAATTTGCGCCTTGATTCATCCATAGCCATTGTTGTTGCAATGTTTGTCGCAAACTGTCCTGCTTTTGCTTCAAAGTATGTAAACCTGCTGTCAGACGCTGATAGTCAATGGTCAGGCCTGGATTAGTAAAACTTCCATTAATACGCAAAGGTAAATAATTTTGTTTAGTTCCGCGCCGCGTTGCCACGAGTACATTATAATCCATCAGCTGCTGTAACCATTTTATTGTTCCATTCCCTTTAATATCAAAATTATCAGCATGCAGCTGCAAATGGCTATTCTGCGTAAGCGAATTACTGATTGGTAAGCTTAGCTTTATCAAACGAAATGGTGTATGCTTGCTATTATTATAAGAAACAGTTGTCTGATTATCACTGTGCTGGAGGATATTATTAATATCTATACCGTTCCATACACCTTGACGTATCTGGATATTGGCATGTCCCGTGATATTCTTAAGCGATTGTTTGAATGTTAACCCACTACTGTGCAGATCGAGATCAACATCGCTCTGACCATCAAGATTATTAAAAGCAAACAAATCCTGCAAAAAAGCTTTCATTTGCAAACCAGAAGCATGTTGCTTAGTTTTCCATGTCAAAGGGACACTGTTAAAGATTTGTAGTGTTCCCGTTGTCACTCCGTCATACATTTTAATGTTCAGTGGGTCTACAGTTAAGCTTGATGCATCAGCAATTATATTCGATTTAACCTGATTCAGTTGTAGCGTTGGAGTTTGCAACGCATTGGTATTGAATTGAAGTTCAATACTGTGATTTTTTAACCACTCTTGCCATAAACTCTGCCAGTTCTCAGATAGCAAGGAAATTCTACTTTCAAAATAAGGTCGTAAATTGAGCTGGGCAAGATTTATAACCCCACTTAATTTAGCCATATTAGATTGTTGCTGATAATTTAAATTAAGATTTAAAGGTTGATTATCAAATTGTCCTTGTAGACTGATATTGGTATTACCGGCAATATCTCCTTTTACTGCCCCATTCAAGTCGCTGATAAAACGCGAATTTGGTAAATGGTTTACAGTATCCTGATGACTATTTACCGCCAAATTATGGATATGCCAGTGCTGTGTATCAGTCCAAGATAATTGCCCACTGATGGTAAGAGCTGTTTGATACAACTGATTTTGCCAACCACTATCAATCTGAAACTGCCCCATAGACCAATGATTCTTTATACAGTTTGTATTGCTGGCAGTGATCGTAGCATTGATATTATTTTCATCCAACTTAGCCGTTGCTACACCATTAATTTGTGGTAAAAATAAAGTGCCCCAACCAATCTGCCAGTTTTGACCTGTTCCAGAAATATGAAGCTGGTTCTGCTTACTTTCCCATTGCCATTGAACATTGCCCGTTTGCAATTGCTGCTGATTTGGTAATAAACGAGCATCAAAATTCCACTGGCTTTCACTTTCTCTTAGCCAAGGCAGGTTAGTGGTAATGTTCAATTTAACATCTTGCCATTGCATATAGGCATCGGGACGGAATACACCTTCAATCTGAAAGTTGAGGTTGTGCATACTTTCGTTAGTAAGCAAACCATTTGCCTGAAGTAAACTGCTATTATTATCCAGTTTTTTAAACTGTAAATTAAGTTTATTAAGCTGCTGATTTATGTCAAAATCTTGCACAATAATTTCAGCATTATCAACAATCAACCGATTAACATGAAGATAATCCATCGATTCAGAATGACTCCACAAATAACCAAGATTCCACTTACCTTGTTGAGTACGCAGCAAATTGACATGAGCATTAAATATTTGTAATTTTTCAATAACTGGCTTTCCAAATAGACTTTGCCAGCTTAGTCCAATCTTCAGCGTATCAGCTTGAGCTACTGTGGTATCATTTGTGCCATCATTAACACGAAAACGATGCAATGTTACCGTTGGGCGTGGGAACAGTGAACGACTAATATTCTGGTCAAATACCACCTGCTGACCATTTTTAGAAGTCAAACCATCGATATGCTTTTGTATTTTTTCTGCATTAAATAAATAACTTAATACAGCCATATCGATTATTAATAGTAAGATAAGCGTTGCACATCCAAAAACTAATAACTTTAGCCAGAACTTACCAGAGTGCAGTAAGGAAATCATAAATAATTATTACACTTAATCGAAAATAGAACAGAAACAGCAAATATTTAGTCAATAAGAACGTAAATTGAAAGAGGATAAGCCCTAACTAAACCCATTACCAATCAATCACGCACCGTTATTATTTGTTATAGCAAGTGAATAAAACGGATTCTTATATTCATTGTGACTACATCATCGTCAGGCAATATTTTAACGTAGGTCTAAGTAATACTAATAACAGACAGTGTGAAAAAAAGCTAACTGTTCATTTTACTGCATAAACAACTGAAGTAAAACTCTAATCTAACTATTGAAAATTATCCAATTATTTGACAACCAAACTTACAAAGCGATTCTTTCTAAACATATAGACAATTAAATTATTTTTTAAATTAATCAACTATATTTATCTTCGTTATTAAAATAGGTCAATATTAGCCACGCAACCAAAATAAACCAAATTTTTGATTATTTTAATAAAAATTGCTTATCGAATCAAACTCAGTTTTCAATACTTAAATCGATTTAATAGCACCGTGTTAAGATTAATAAATTAACAGAAATAGTTAATTGCAGTTTGAATTATATATATATTCAACCATTGATTAAAAATCATTTAAATAAATATATAAAATTTTAGTCAAGTGGATCAAACATATTATCTTTAGGTTAAATAAATCGCAGCAGCTAAAAAGGGTACCACTGCGATAAAATAGTCCAGTACCAGATAAAATCATCTAACAACAAATTACTTAATTACTTTTTATCCAAAGCTGACTTAATAAGATTTTCCTGTCAGACAAAAACAGTACACAAAAGGATTCAAGAAGATAAATGATGACTCAATATTTGCAATATTTGCGCCAAAATTTTTGGATTGGCGGCAACAATATTGCCGGTATCTAGCCATGTTTGTTCGCCTTGCATATCCGTAACCATCCCTCCAGCTTCCTGAACTATTAAAGCACCACCCGCAATATCCCAAGGTTTTAAATTAAATTCAAAAAAACCATCAACTCGACCACAGGCAACATTACAAAGATCGAGTGCTGCCGATCCCTCTCGCCTAGCTCCTGCTGTTTTGGCCAAAACATCTTTTAAAATAGCTAAATAAGTATCCATGATAGATTGATCAACTACAGGAAAACCCGTGCCAATCAAACAACGTTGCATCTCAACACGGTTGCTGACGCGAATTCTTTTATCATTCAATAAAGCGCCTTGACCACGACTGGCAACATATAGATCATTTTGTTCTGGAGCATAAACCAGTGCTTCAGCCAGCACCCCTTTATGCAACAAAGCCATTGAAATAGCATATTGCTTATGGCCATGCAAAAAATTAGTAGTACCATCCAAAGGGTCAATAATCCATTGATATTCAGCTTTGTCATCTCCCCAAAAACCTGTTTCTTCAGATAAAATGGAATGATAAGGATAAACTTCCTGAATTGTATTGATAATGATTCTTTCTGCTTCACGATCAACTTCAGAAACGAAATCATTCGCAGCTTTATTTTCAACTTTAATATTAGTCAAATTACTGCTGGCTCGGTGCATCATCTGACCGGCTTTACGCGCAGCTTTCCATGCTGTAGTTAAAATTGGATTCATACTGATTCTCGTGATAAGGCAATAGATGCCATGATAGATTGAAGTAGATTAGTAAATTTTAAAGAGCAATGGCGAAAATAGATCAGCCGCCAAAAATTTTGCTAATTATACGCTAAAAATTAATCTTTGACTGAGCATTCACAGTCTCAGCAAAAGCCTTAAATAAACTTTATCTTAAACAGTGTAAAGCTTAGATGAATTTATTTTTTCTACAACCAAATCAACTTTATTTAGCAAATTATATTAATTAATTAAATATTTATCGACGACCTATTTGGATCATTTAAAAATAAAGTTTTAAGATTTGTGTGCTTAAAACTCACTTTAACACTTATCTGTTTTTTATACTATTTTGATTGCATGAAGATCCCGATATACAAACCCATATTCAATAAGTTCTAGAATCATGTATAAAAATATCATAATTTCAAACTACATCTTTGTGGATAAATAAAAATTTTTACCATATAAAATTTTGTCTATAAACATAATCAATTAATAATAGGGATATTTATTATTGAAAATTAAAATAAAAGCCACTTAGCATCAAGTATTTTCAATTTACTGCCTCTATGCATACTTGACCCCAAAATCTTAATTTGCCATTGCAATTTATTTCTACGCCGTTTGGGGAAACATTAGTCTTGAAATCAGTATAGGGACTTGGTAGTTAAAGATGCAATAAGCTACGCAGATAAGCCCCTTAATTACCTATAATATACATATCAAGCCGAAGAAGATAATTATATCGTTGTTTCCATCAAAGTGACTTACTTTTTTGCCCAGATTTTCTTGCTTTTAGGGCGATGAAACCACTAAAATAACCGTGGCATTGTCTGTATCTTTAATCATAACCGGCAAGCACACCCTTGTAATAAATAATACTCTGTACTAAAAAAGAAAAGCTTTTTTCCAACTTTGTTACTGTTCTGATCACTCCTTCTTTAAAGCAAATTTTCAAGCTACCTCTTTAAGCCATTCGTTTTATCACCGAAATAGTAATACTTATCTCGATTTTGAAAATTTATATATTTTAACAAAATTTAAAAAACATTAAATAGAAAGATATTTAATGCAGATCAACCTTAAAATTATATGTTCAAATAAAGCTATACGAATGCAGCATCAGTATTCATGATTTGCTACAATGCAAAATCTAGCAGAAAATAATACATACTAGACCAGATCATCCATGAAAAAACCCGAATTACCAGCTTATCTGCATAACATCTCAATTATTCTATCCAGAACGAGCCATCCTGCTAATATCGGTTCGGCAGCGCGTGCCATGAAAACCATGGGGTTAACCAAACTAATTTTGGTTGCACCAAACTTAATGCAAACACCGATGACCGCTGAGCCACCCAAATTCAATAAGCAGCAACCTAATGATTTTAGCTTACCTGAAGAAAGTTTCATCCTCGCCTCTGGAGCTCGTGATGTATTGGAGGAGGCCAAAATTGTGTCAACATTAGCTGAAGCATTGGCCAATACCACCTTATCTTGTGCATTGACCAGCCGCAGGCGCGAGCTTACAGCTCCAATGCATACACCACGTGAACTAACCCCATCATTATTGCAGGCGGCTCAAACCGGGCAAAAAGTTGCACTCGTTTTTGGCAATGAAACATTCGGACTGAGTATAGAAGAAGTGCAACAGTGTAATCGACTTATAACCATTAATGGTAATCCTGATTATTTTTCACTTAATCTTGCACAGGCTGTCCAAGTCATCTGTTATGAATTATTCAGTCAGGTTGATGTCAGTATGGATCATCTGCAACAAGTTGCCAATCTAGCTACTCATCAACAAATACGCAGCATGGTGTTTCATCTTCGTCAGTTAATGGACTATGCAGGATTTTTCAATCGTCGCAATGAAAACAGATTAATGCGTCGGATGACGGCCATGTTTGATCGTGCCTCCTTATCAACTGAAGATATTGATATCCTGCGCGGTTTTTATAATACAATCAGTCAACAGATTCACAATCAACATGACTAAACACACCAATTGCCTCCGGTCTGGAATAATTAAATGATGAATTATGCACTTGACGCATTGTGGTGGCGTCTAAAATCACCGGTAGTAAGAGATTTAGCATCAATACTGACTGCGCCCGCCCCATGGCACTCATCAAATGAACTTCCGGTAGCACATTTATTGGGAGACGAAGGCTTCAAAAGGTTGTTGGAATTAGATGATAATCCATACTGTCTACTTGATTTTTTAAACGACCAGCCATTTCATCATCATCGACTCGGCATCTACGCAGAACAATTACTTAACTTTTGGTTTCAGTTTGCACCACATACCGAGCTGATTCATTCCAATCTAAAAATCATCAACTGCAGCCAAATTTTTGGTGCTGCCGATTTTGTAGTAAAAATCAACAATACTGCTTACCACATTGAACTCACTTGTAAATATTATGGTGCGTCAAAACCAGATATATCTTCGTTAGTAGGTTTAGATCGCTTAGATAGATTAGAAAACAAAGTGGCCAAGTTAAAGCAACAACTGGCTTTAACAAATCATCCACAAACCATCGCTAAACTACAACAACTTAAGATTGAACTTACTCACCTTCAATGTGCCAGTATAGTCCGTGGCATGCTGTTCACAGAAAATATGCAGCCTTTCAGTCAACCTGAGATTAATCCTCTATGTTGGCAAGGGTACTGGACAGATAACTGGTTAAAATTACAATCGCAGTTAGACGTAAATAAGAATAATCGTTTCTGGCTACATAATCGCTTGTCACTATTAGCTCCTGCTCGCATCCTTGCGCGCGATACCATTAATTTCGATCAAGTAAAGTATGTCAAACAAGGAATACTGGCTTTATTACAACAGCGAGAAGATGGTTATTGGCATGAGGTTCAACGCATCATGAAAATAAAGCATGACAAACATTAAATATAATTAGCTTAAGAAATTCAGCATTACATAGGTTTTTAGAAGAGCTTATGGTAAAATTGCCATTTAATTTTTGTCTGTCTGTATCAGTAGCCGTATTATTCATACACCAATCAAACATCTAAGATAGGCAAAATAGAAATTAATTAAACATCTAAATTAAGGGTTTACGATGAGCGTAACGGTAGAAAAACTAGATAATTTGGAGCGTAAAGTTATTCTGTCTCTGAATTGGGATGATATTAGAGCAAAAGTTAATGCGCGGATGAAAGTTGCTCAGAAACGCGCCCGTGTTGATGGCTTTCGCCCAGGTAAAGCACCGTTAAAAATGATTGATGCCATGTATGGCTATGGTATTCGTGACGAAGTCTTAAACGAGATGACCCATAAAGCATTTGAAGAACTTATCGTATCCGAAAAGCTGAAAGTTGCTGGTCTGAAAAGTCTATCAGCGCTGGAAGAAGCTGAGCAGGATGATGACAAAGTTTATAAAATTGCCGTGGTATTTGAAGAATATCCAGAAATTAAAATTGGCGATTTGGCTGCACAGGAAGTAACCAAAGTCAGCACAGAAATTGGCGAAGCTGAAATTGACAAAACGGTTGAAATCCTCCGCCAACAGCGCACCCGTTTTAACCACGTTGATCGTGCAGCACAAAATAATGACCGTGTAATTATTGATTTCTGCGGTAAAATTGATGGTGAAGAATTTACCGGTGGTACTGCTGAAAATTACGCCTTCATGCTGGGTAAAGAGCAGATGTTGCCCGATTTTGAAGCAGGCGTTACCGGTATGAAAGAAAACGAAGTTAAAGAGGTAACTCTGACCTTCCCTGAAGACTATCAGAGTAAAGATATAGCTGGTAAAACAGCAATCTTCACCATTACCTTAAAAAACGTATCCGAAGCCGTATTACCAGAAGTCAATGAAGACTTTGCAAAATCTTTAGGTATTGAAGATGGTGACGTAACTAAAATGCGCGCCGAAATCAAAAAAAATGTGGAGCGTGAGGTTAACCGCCGCGTTAATGAAATGACTAAAGAAAGCACCATCAATGCTTTATTGGCTGCCACACCCATTGAAGTGCCTAGCACCATTGTAGCCGAAGAAGCCAAAAATCTATCTGAGCGCATGAAAGAAAACTTTGCAGCACAAGGAATGGATAACAAAGACTTGAATCTTCCTTTAGAAATGTTCAATGAACAAGCCAAACGCCGTGTTAGCATCAGCTTGGCTATGGGGGAACTGGTACGTGAGCAGAAACTAGAACCAACCGAAGAGCAGATCAAAAAAATTGTCACCGAATTCGCTGACAGCTATGAAGATCCTCAAGAGGTAATTGACTGGTATTATAGCGATAGAAAAAACCTTCAAGGTCCGACATCACTGGCTATTGAACAAAACGTGGTTGATTATATTTTGAGTAAAGCAAAAGTGACTGAAAAATCAATTTCTTTTGATGAAGTAATGGGTCAGCAAGTTCAAGCTTAAGCTTATGAGACGTTTTAAATAACTTGAAAGCACCAAAGTACACTAGTTGCTGTGGTGCTTTTTATTTTGATTAAGGATAAATCCATGTCAAGAATTGAAAGTCTGGGTTTGGTACCCATGGTAGTAGAACAAAGCGGGCGCGGCGAGCGAGCATATGATATCTATTCACGCTTGTTAAAGGAACGTATCGTATTTATGGTGGGACCAGTAACCGATGAAACAGCCAATCTGGTTGTTGCACAATTATTGTTTCTTGAAAGTGAAAATCCAGATAAAGATATTTCTCTATATATTAACTCCCCAGGTGGTTCTGTTACCGCTGGCATGTCTATCTTTGATACCATGAATTTCATCAAACCAGATGTCGCAACCTTATGTTTAGGACAGGCAGCAAGTATGGGTGCATTTTTATTATCGGCAGGTACTAAAGGTAAACGCTTCGCTTTGCCTAATAGTCGAGTGATGATTCATCAACCTTTAATTAGCGGAGGTTTGGGCGGTCAAGCATCAGATATTGAAATTCATGCACGTGAGTTATTAAAACTAAAAAAACAACTAAACGAACATCTAGCCAAACATACGGGTCAACAACTAGCACAGATTGAAAAAGATACTGATCGCGATAATTTTATGTCTGCAGATGAAGCAAAAGCTTATGGACTCATCGACGAAGTTCTGATCCAACGGGTTAAATAAGTTCTGCCTAGAAAATATATTTACCATCCGAACTGAAATACAAAAAATCGAAACAGCCTTGTTTCGATTTTTTCCGTTTTAATGAAAGTTAATATTGATTATTCAAGCTGAAATAAATATTAACTATAGGCTAAAGGTTCATTTATAGGTCAGTAACTTTTATTTCAACTTAAATAATAATTTAACCTTACATCTTGATACAAAAACTTATCCGCTTAGAAAATTGCTGACAACAATAATATACCTATTCTCTGCATCAATGCCATGGGATATAACTTTATCAGTTCAATTAACTTATAATAATCCATTTTCTAACGAATTATTATCAACCATTAAATATTTAGAATGAAGTTAAGACAATCTCGGAGAACCAAACCATTAACAATATGTACTAAATATCAAAAAGCAATTAAATTGTTTATCTGTAATGCAAATTTTATAAATAGATCGCCAAAATTATTTGCGCCGTTGATTGCCGATGCCCATTAGCATCGCTAGAATCACCATCACCGATAATGTAGCCGTCCCCCCATAACTCACTAGGGGCAATGGTACACCGACTACCGGTAAAATCCCACATACCATACCCATATTAACAAAAGCATAACAAAACAAAGTCAGCGTCAAAGCGCCAGCCAATGTACGGCAATATAAAGTAGGAGCTTTAAAAGTGATATAAAGTCCACGCATTAAAATAAAAGTGTATACCGATACCAGCAATATATTGCCAATTAATCCGAATTCCTCACCAAATACTGCAAAAATAAAGTCTGTGGTTGATTCCGGGATATAATCAAGATGGGTTTGCGACCCTTCTAGCCATCCTTTTCCCCAAAGACCTCCTGAACCGATTGCGGTCATTGATTGCAAAATATGATAGCCGGCTCCCAGTCGATCTTTGGTTGGATCTAGCAAGGTCATTACGCGCATACGCTGGTAATCATGCATACCATAATTCCAGAGTAGAGGGAGCATGGCCAGAAAAGCAATAATAGCACTGATAATAACCTTCCATGGTAAACCGGCAAAGAAGATTACAAATAGACCGGATGCCATTATTAATGTTGCTGTTCCTAAATCAGGTTGCTTTAGGATCAATGCCACAGGGATAAAAATTAGAATAAAAGCAATTATATAATGATACCATCGAATATTTGTTTCATTTTTTTGGAAAAACCAAGCTATTAGCATGGGGACGGCAATTTTCATAATTTCTGAGGGTTGTATACGCGCAATACCAATGTTTAACCACCGCGTTGAACCATTAACAGTAATCCCAGCAAAATGCACGCCAATCAGTAACAATACCCCAAAAACATACAGAGGTAATGCAAAATTACTGAGAATCTGAGGCGGTGTTCGAGCAATTAGCCACAACAAAATAAAACTCAGAATTGTATGCAACGTCTTATTTTCTAACTGTCCAAAATCCTGACCATCAGCTGAATAAAGTAAAAATAAACTCATGACATAGATAATCAGCATGGCATAAAATATCCATACATCCATTGGTGCCCAAAGCTTATGCCATAGTCGTCTAAACCAATTTTGTTGATTTCTCATTGCGTTTCCTGCATATCGGGTTGAGGACGATAAGCGCGCAATAGTGGTGGAATAGTGGCTTGATTATGTCCATTAAATTGCCGTGCATCCATCGTAGCATTATTATTTAAATCATTCGAAAGCAAATCAGAAGAATAATGCGGTTCTGACGCTTGTGGTAAATTTTTCAATTTTAACAGATAAAAATCTGCCAGTTGACGTGCCAGAGGAGCTGCTGTAGCACCCCAGCCATTGTTTTCCAGAATCACTGCGATAGCAATTTGTGGTTTTTCTAATGGTGCAAAAGCAATAAACCAAGCATGGTCTCGCAACTGCAATCTTAAGGAAGCTGCATTGTAACGTGCACCTTGCTTAATTTGCACAACCTGAGCCGTACCAGTTTTACCTCCCATAGTATAAGCAAGTCCTGATCCGATTGAGGAAGCTGTCCCGCCCGGTTTTAACACTTTTTGCATGGCATGCTTAACATATTCAAAATTACTGTATTGAAACGGCACTTTCCTTACCGGCTGAGGATCAATTAAAATCTTTTTCTGGGTATTATGATCCAACAACGCCTGCACAAGATGGGGGCGGTAAACCACGCCATCATTAGCTAAAATAGCTGTTGCAAAAGCTATTTGTAAAGGAGTATAGGCATTATACCCTTGCCCAATAGCCATACTGACACTATCAGCTGGTTGCCAAATTCTGGCAGCCGGTTTTGATTTTGCAAATCTTTTTGCTTTCCATTCCCGAGTCGGCAAAACTCCGGCATATTCATGATTCAGATCAATACCTGTTTGTCTACCTAAATTGAACTGGGCAAGGTAAGGCGAGATTGTATCAACACCCATTTCATAACCGAGCCGATAAAAAAAAGTATCAGAAGACACCTGAATAGCTTTACTCAGATCAGCAGAACCATGCCCACCTCGCGCCGCATCTCGAAATTGATGAGTGGAACCCGGAATACTCCATGCACCTGGAGCCGGTAAAACAGTACTTTGGGTTAACTTACCACTTTCCAATGCAGCCATGGCCATAAATGGTTTAAAGGTTGAACCGGGTGGATACATACCTTGAGTTGCACGATTAAGCAGTGGATGGCGCCAGTCCTCATTGAGACTTTTCCATGTTTCTGTATCAATGCCATCAATAAATAGGTTAGGGTTGTAACTGGGCTTAGATACCATCGCGAGAATGGCACCAGTCTGCGGATTAATCGCCACTAATGCACCACGTTTATCACCCATCAACCGGTCAGCTTCCTGCTGGACGCGAATATCTAATCCCAAACGCAATGTCTGCCCCGGTACTGCAGCAACGGTTTTAATTGTACGTACAATATGCCCTTGAGCATCTTTTTCGACTTCCCGATAGCCGGGAATACCGTGTAACTGACGCTCATAATAATCTTCCAATCCCATTTTACCGATATGTGTACTACCACGATAAAGAGAAGTCAGATTATTCTTATCAAGAGATGCCATATCTCTGTCACTGATGCGCCCAATATAGCCAATGATATGGGCAAGCAATTGACCATAAGGATAATCACGAAAAGTACGAGCATTGATTTCAACACCCGGAAAACGGTAAAGTACAGCCCCCAGTTTGCTCGCCTCTTCCATGGTCAGCTTTAGCTTTAAAGGTACTTTTTCATACGATCGATAATCAGCTCTAAACTTTTTAAATCGTTTTAGATCCCCTGATGTAATGTCCACATATGCACGAAGAGCTTCAATAGTATCATCCAGCTTACCGGGGACTTCATTAGGGATCACTTCCAAAGAATAGGCCGGATAATTATGCGCTAGAACCACGCCATTAGTATCTACAATTTCACCACGTATCGGTGGAGTTGGAATCAGTGAAATGCGGTTATTGGTGGCAGCCAAAACATACTCGTCATGCTTAATAACCTGTAAATATACAAAACGGGCAATCAGGATACTAAAGCAAGAAATAATTAGCACAAAAGCAACAGCTATCCGCAGCCACAAATCTCCATTTTGGGCAGGTTTAGGCATACGTTTTTTCTTAGTTCGAAACTGCAATGCTTTCATAGACGTCTGGAATAGGCTAAATAGAGCATAAACTTAGATATCAGTGGCCACAATAAGGCACTGATTACAGGTGAGATAAATAGACTCCATCCAGCAAAATGGTGACTGGCAAAAAAATGAACAATTACTAATATTACTATCATCAGCAATAAGCTGACAAAAATCAATAATGATTGATAACCATAAGAGTATCCGAGCATCTGCAAGCGATTTTGGTCAATTACGTATACTGCCGCCATCAATGCAAGTGCATGCTGTCCAAATGGCGAACCTGTACCGACGTCAACTATCAAACCTAGTATAAAGGCTACACCAATACCAACGTATTGTGGAAGAAACAAACTCCAGTAGATCACCATGATGGCAACAAACTCAGGGAAGCATCCTGCAATTGGTTGCGGCCAAGGGATTATATCCAGAAATAGGGCAACCACTAGACTCAAAATAATATACCGTTTTTTGGTACGGCGATGCAGGCTATCTAATTCAGTCATGACGAATAGAAGAGTTGTTAGTTACTGTAGTTTCACCAAAAGAAGAGGTATTCAGCGCTTTCTTTTGAGGTATGACTAAGACAAAATTGCTGTTACGTAGATGAGCAACGGGTTCAATTATTGCCCGATAATATGGTGAACCATTGCCATTTTGTGCTTGTTTGACAATGGCAATTGGTATGCCGGCAGGGTAGATGCTATCCATACCTGAAGTAACTAAAAGATCATTCGGCAATAAACTAGCATTGGCTGGGAAATAACGTAACTCAATACTACCGGACCGGCCATATATCAGTGTACGAACACCAGTACGCATAACCATAGCAGGTATGACAGAATTAGCATTAGTAATCAAGGTAACTTCTGCACTAAAAGGTTGAACAGCCGTAATCTGGCCAATCAGCCCATTTTCATCACTTACTGGATCGCCTTCCTTAATATGATGCTGACTACCCTTATCGATAATAAAGCGATCAGCTAAAGGGTTTGAAGCACTTGACACGATTTGAGCTACTTGAGAATGAGTCAAAGCTGTTTTTTGTAACTCAGTTAACTGATCTAGCTTCGCAACAGATCTTAATTGCACATCCTGCAGATGTATGCGTACCTTTAACTGGGCGTTCTGCTCTTTTAGCTGTTTATTATCCAAAATCAATTGTTGCTGACTTTTCAAAAGGATCAAGCCTTTGGAGATTGCATTAATGGGTTGCTGGGCAAGCCACTGCAATGGATACATAGCCGTAGCCAAATAAGTACGGGTTATTTTAACGGCGTTATAACGATTATCTAATAATAGCAAAGCCACCGCAACCAAAGACAAGACAATTAGCTTGCTCGTATTGCGAAGGCCACTGTTAACAAAATTTAAGGAGGGCTCAGCCATCATTAATTACATTAGATGAACAAACAAAATTTAGGGATTTGATACGAATACAGAATTCATTTTACCAATCATATCAAGCGCATAACCTGAACCACGAGCCACACATGTTAGTGGATCTTCAGCAATCATCACAGGCAGACCGGTTTCTTCTGAAAGAAGACGATCAAGACCTTTTAACAAAGCCCCCCCACCAGTTAATACTAGGCCACGGTCAGCAATATCAGCACCCAATTCAGGAGGCGTTTGTTCCAGTGCGTTTTTTACAGCTTGAACAATTTGATTTAGTGGTTCCGTTAAGGCTTCTAGCACTTCATTGGAACTGATGGTGAACGCACGTGGAATCCCTTCAGCTAGATTACGGCCTTTAACCTCAATTTCCTTCACTTCCATCCCAGGAAAAGCTGAACCGATATTTTTCTTAATTTCTTCAGAAGTCGATTCACCAATCAGCATACCGTAATTACGACGTACATAATTAATAATGGCCTCATCAAATGCATCACCGCCTACACGGATAGAATGAGAATAAACAACACCAGATAGGGAAATAACACCAACTTCAGTAGTACCACCACCTATATCCACAACCATAGATCCAGTTGGTTCTTCAATGGGCAACCCAGCACCAATGGCTGCAGCCATTGGCTCTTCAATTAAATTGACAACGGAAGCGCCAGCAGCCAAAGCTGAATCTCTGATGGCCTTTCGTTCTACCTGAGTAGATCCGCAAGGTACACAAATAACAATGCGTGGAGCGGTAAAACGACTGTTGTTCACTTTTTTAATAAACTGTTTCAGCATCTTTTCTGTCACATTAAAATCTGCAATCACACCATCTTTCATAGGACGAATAGCCTGAATGCTTCCAGGTGTTCTACCTAGCATTTTTTTTGCTGCCGTACCAACGGCCACCATACCATTCTTGGCATTTACTGTATCATTCTGCACAGCAACTACAGAAGGCTCGTTAAGAACAATGCCTTTGTTTTTTATAAAAATCAGCGTATTAGCCGTTCCAAGATCTATAGCTAAATCATTGGAGAAATATTGAGTTAAAAAGCGAAACATGAACCCGTCCTAAATGAGCTTTTAAATTATATTCGGTAAAATAACAGTACTGCTTATTGACTGCAAAAATCAGTCCGCCAAAAAATGGGGAATTCGGTTATAATTCGATACAAGTATAATAACCAAATCAGAACGCGCAATGATACCGCAGTTTGCCCGTTTTGCTAAATTAAATTTAAGGATTTTTGATGGCTTTAACTTTAGATGATGTTGATAAACTTGAGCGTCTATCACGCTTGGATCTGTCAGAAGCAGAGCGTAGCAGTATGCTTTTTGAACTTAACCACATTTTCGAGCTAGTTGAAAAAATGCAAGGTGTCGATACAGATGGAATAGAACCTATGGCACATCCGCATGAACTAGCTTTACGAATGCGTTCAGATTCTGTAACCGAAACTGATCAGCATTCTGCATTACAAGTTTGCGCTCCTCTGGTAAATAAAGATCTCTATCTGGTTCCCAAAGTTATCGAATAAAATCCCATCCGACATAGCGTTCGCATAACAACAGAATAGAGTTAACCGATAATCAGTCTTCTGAAATTCCCAAATTAAACAATATTATGCCAAAGAACTATACTTTAAAACAATGCAGTCAATTATTACAATCTAAACAGATTTCTGCAAGCGAATTGGCTCAAGAATATCTGAACTCAATTGAACAAAATAATTCTAGCCTTAATGGTTACATTACTCTAAATAAAGAACAAACCATAGCAGAAGCGAAAGCGGCCGATGCCATACTTGCTCAAGGTAGTGCAAATGCACTGACAGGCGTACCCATTGCTTATAAAGACATCTTTTGTCAGCAAGGCTGGCGCAGTGCCTGCTCTAGTAAAATGCTAGACAACTTTACTGCCCCTTACACAGCTACAGTAGTTCAGAATTTACTTGATGTTGGCATGGTAACACTAGGAAGGACCAATATGGATGAATTTGCCATGGGTTCGACTACTGAATCTTCTTTCTACGGTGTTACTCATAACCCATGGCAACATCAGCATGTTCCGGGCGGATCTTCTGGAGGTTCAGCAGCCGTAGTGGCAGCTCGCATGGCTCCCGCTGCACTGGGTTCGGATACTGGTGGTTCAATCCGTCAGCCAGCTTCACATTGTGGCATTACTGGATTGAAACCGACCTATGGCATTGTTAGCCGGTTTGGAATGGTTGCTTATGCATCCAGTTTTGATCAGGCAGGACCAATGGCTCAGACTGCGGAAGATTGTGCGTTATTATTAAATGCCATGGCTAGCTTTGATCAACGTGATTCTACTAGCATCGAACGTCAGCAAGAAGACTATACTCGAGATTTGCACCTTGCTTTGAATGGTTTAAGAGTCGGATTACCTAAAGAATTTTTTGGCGAAGGCCTGTCTGCAGAAATTCGCAGCGCTATTGATAACGTAATTACTCTTCTTAAAGCACAAGGTGCAGTAATTACCGAAATTTCCCTACCGCATACTGAATTGTCCATACCCGCTTATTATGTACTGGCTTCCGCAGAAGCCAGTACAAACCTATCGCGCTATGATGGCGTCCGCTATGGCCACCGTGCCACTGAATTTGCCAACCTTGATGAAATGTACAGCAAAAGCAGAGCAGAAGGATTTGGCAACGAAGTCAAACGACGTATCATGATTGGCAGTTACGTATTATCTCATGGCTATTACGATGCCTATTACCTAAAAGCACAAAAATTACGTCGCTTAGTGGCCAACGATTTTCAGCAAGCACTGAATCAATGCGATATCATTTTATCGCCAGTAGCTCCTACTACCGCACCGGTTATAGGTAGTCATGATAAAGACCCTGTACAGATGTATTTATCCGATATTTATACCGTTTCCCTGAATCTTGCTGGGCTGCCAGGCATGTCAATTCCTGCTGGATTTGATAACAAGGGACTACCAATTGGCGTACAGCTGATTAGTAACTATTTTACAGAAAGTCGTCTGTTGGGTATTGCCCATCAGATTCAACAACATAGTGATTGGCATATCAAAACGCCATTTTCATCGTAACCGCCAGATTTTAAATTGAGAGAAAACAGAATGAATTGGGAAACCGTAATCGGCTTGGAAATTCACGTTCAATTAAATACCCGATCCAAAATTTTTAGTGGTTCTTCCACCGCATTTGGTGCCTTACCTAACAGTCAAGCCAATATTGTAGATTGTGCTTTACCCGGAACCTTACCTGTTTTAAATCGTGAAGTGGTGAATAAAGCAATCAAATTAGGGTTGGCTTTAGGAGCAAAGATCAACCAGAAAAACGTGTTCGATCGCAAAAATTATTTTTATCCCGACTTACCCAAGGGTTATCAGATTAGTCAGTTGGACCTACCCATTGTCGAGCATGGTCAATTACAAATTATTGTTGGTGATGAGATCAAAACCATCAACGTTACTCGCGCGCATATGGAAGAAGATGCAGGCAAGTCAATACATGAAGAATTTGAAGAATATACGGGTATCGATTTAAACCGAGCAGGAACACCTTTACTAGAAGTTGTATCTGAACCGGAAATGCGCTCGGCAGCAGATGCTGTTGCCTATGCCAAAGCAATGCACACTCTGGTTACTTGGCTGGATATCTGTGATGGTAACATGGCAGAAGGTTCCTTTCGCATAGATGCCAATGTTTCTGTACGTCCCCAAGGACAACAGGAATTCGGCACACGCTGTGAAATTAAAAACCTAAATTCATTCCGCTTTCTTGAGCAAGCCATCAACTTTGAAGTAGATCGACAGATTGAATTAATTGAAGACGGCCGCAAAATTATTCAGCAAACCCGTCTTTTCGACCCGGCAAAGGGAGAAACCCGAGCCATGCGCAGCAAAGAGGATGCCCACGACTATCGTTATTTCCCTGATCCAGATTTATTACCTGTATTCATTACTGATGAAATGCTCGATGTAGCTAAAGCGGGTATGCCAGAGCTACCTAAAGAAATGGCTACACGATTTGTTGAACAATATGAGGTGTCTGATTACGATGCCCGCTTATTAACCAGTAACCGCACTCTTGCAGATTGGTTTGAACAAACAGCCAGATTAACTGGTCATGGAAAATTAGTGGCAAACTGGATGCTGGGTGAATTATCTGCTGCGCTAAATAAAAACTCATTAGATATTGCAGATAGTCCGATCAATGCTAAACGATTGGCAGGATTAATTACCCGCATTGCTGACAATACTCTTAGTAATAAATTAGCTAAGCAAGTATTTGAAGCCATGTGGAACAGCGATCTGTCAGCAGATGCCATCATTGAGCGCGATGGGCTGAAACAAATGACTGATACTGGTGCTATTGAGAAAATTATCGACGAAGTATTAGTGAATAATCAAAAATCTGTCGCAGAATTTAAAGCTGGAAAAGAAAAAGCCTTTAATGCTTTAGTAGGGCAAGTTATGAAAGCCTCACGAGGGAAAGCTAACCCACAACAGGTTCAGACATCGTTACGTAATAAACTCAAATAACTTGTGCAAACAATCTTGCATATACTTGCCTTGGACCAAGTAAGGATGAAATATGAAAAAATGGTTGCTATTAGCTTTAACATTTATACTAAGTAGCTGTGGTTTTCATTTAAAAGGCACCTCTGTATTTGATACCCCTTTACCATACCGTTCTTGGCAAATTGAAGGGGGCAGTATGCAACGCGCATTAGAAACAGTGCTACGCCGACAACCAAATGTTATTGTCAATTCTGATAATCCGGATGTCGTTGTTAAAGTTATTTCGGCCAGTCAAGACATGGCAACCGCAGCAGTAGATATTTCCGGCAGTACCAGTGAATATCTGTTAACACTGGAGGTAAAAGTACAAGCATATCGGCATGGACAGCCTCTTGGTGAACCTATAATTGTTAATATTCGACGATATATGGAGTACTCAGATCATGAGGTGTTAGCCAAAGAGAACGAGCGCAATATCATTTGGCGCGATATTCAAACTGATGCTGCTGAACAAATTGTCCATCGACTGGCTCATTTACCTATACGTGCGGACCAATGAATAAACTCACTTTGCAGCCACTGAAAGCTGCATACCTGATTCATGGCGAAGAAGAATTATTGCGTATTGAAGCTGCAGATGCAATACGCTCTGCAGCACGAAGTCAGAACTTTGGTGAACGCGAAGTAATGGTAGTAGAGGCTGGTTTTGAATGGTCTTCCATAATAGGCGCCACACAATCGGTTGGTTTATTTGCCGACAAAAAACTATTGGAAATCCATATTTCATCAGGTAAGCCCGGCAAAGAAGGTAGCATTGTATTGCAACAACTGGCTGAAAATTTACCTGATGATATTTGTATCATTCTTCTTTTAGCCAAAATGGAGCGTTTACAAACCCAAACTAAATGGTTTCAAAGCTGGTCTAAAAATGCGACTGTTATAGAGGCAAAAGCGATCGGCCAAGCGGCACTACCACAATGGGTAAAAAAACGCCTTAAAAACCAAAATCTTGATATTAGTGATGATGCTCTGGCTTTATTTGTCGAAAAAGTTGAAGGAAATCTACTGGCAGCACAACAGGAAATTGACAAATTGGCACTTATTCACCCGCATGGTCATTTGGTCACTTTAACAGATGCACAGAATGCAGTAGCCAATGTTGCTCGCTTTGATGTGCTGCAATTAGCATCAACATGGATGAAAGGTGATACTAAAAGATTATTGCTTTTGTTGGATGGTTTAACAGCAGGCGAAAACGAGCCCGTTTTGCTGTTATGGGCTTTAAGTGAAGATATCCGCACATTATTGCGTTTACTGGCTGCATTTAAACAAGGAAAATCTGTCAATGAATTAAGACAAAGTTTGCGCCTATGGGGTGAAAAACAGACCTTAGCACCTCTGGCCGCAAGAAGAATTGGCGCGAAACGACTGTTGGCTGCGTTGCAAGTTTGTGCACGCATCGATCGACAAATCAAAGGTGCAGAAAAAGGTATAGCTTGGACCGAAATAAAACATTTATTACTATCCTTAGCTTGTTGAAATAAAAAAATTGTAGTCAAAATTCATGTCATATTAAAACTGGCAATTTAAATGTAAATGAAAACAATCCAAAAAAGTGTATTAGTTCCTTATAATATCAATCAGATCTTTGATCTGGTTAATGATGTCGCTAACTATCCAGCATTTTTACCTTGGTGCAGTAAAACAGAGATACTTAAGCAGAATGAACATAGTCAAGATGCAATAATGCACATCGATTATTTAAAAATTCGCCAATCTTTGTCTACACACAATGTGAACATTCGACCTACTCAGATCAGAATGAGCTTGCTTGATGGTCCATTTAACTCATTAGAGGGAGATTGGCATTTTACTCCGATAGCGAATATTGGTTGCAAAATTGACTTTAATCTCACATATGAATTTACCAACAGCATTTTATCAGCAGTGATAGCTCCAGTATTTAATTTAATAGCAGATTCAATGGTTGATGCATTTATTAAAGAAGCAGATAAGCGTTATGATGAATAAGATCACAATAGAAGCGGTATATGCAACTGCTGAGTATCAGTTTTTATGGCAAGGGAAAGTAAATGAAGGAACCACTGCTCGGCAAGGTCTACTTCAGTCCGATTTACCGAAGCAATTTCCTGATGTTAATTTCCAGCTTGCTCCCATTGGTATATTTGGGAAAAAAGTAAATAATGATTATATATTATGCGAATGGGATCGAATTGAAGTCTATAGACCTTTAATGATCGACCCTAAAGAAAATCGACGCCGTCGAGCTGCCCATAAATCTTAAACTACAAGCCAAAAATTTCATACTCAATTTTATAAATTGACTAAACTATGAAAACAATTTTATATACAATAGTTAAACTAATCATTTTTACTCACAAACAACATCAAATTAAAAATCTAAAAATTTTAGATAAAAGTATCCAAAGCGAAGATAACTCAGCTCAATCCCAAAATGATATGCAAATAAAGCCTAGCACTAATAGACTGAAAAAAAATATGTTAATAAAAGGAGCTATACGAGAGTTTCCGCCACTTACAGTCGAAACCTTTTTTTGGGCTAAAGAAAGGGGCTTGAGTGTTGAATGTAGAATACAATTATTAAATATTTAAAAAGAAAGATGTTAATAATAACATAAAAACAAAATAGATTACCTTGGAAATAAACCAAACAAAATTTAACTAAGCAGTACCAAAAAAGATTAACTGGATTTTAATAGATCATTTTATTTAGTAAAAAAACTGAGTTTTAAATAATTAAATTAATCTATTTCCAATACTAATTTTTATTGATTATATTACTCTATATAAACATGCAGGCTAAGGAAAAATATGTCTCGAATTAAGCTTATAGTTGGCTTGGGTAACCCGGGGGGTGAATATGAACATACCCGTCATAATATCGGATTTGATTTTATTGATGAACTTACCTATTGCTTAAAATTAACATTAAAACCGGAAAAAAAATTTTTTGGTCAGATCGCTAAAACCACGTTGCCTGAAGGCGATCTTTGGTTACTGAAACCTTCTACTTATATGAATAAATCGGGCACCTCAGTGCAAGCACTAGCAAATTTTTACAAAATAAAACCCAATGAAATATTAGTTGTTCATGATGAACTGGATATCCCTTGCGGACAAGTAAAATTCAAAAAGGGCGGTGGAAATGGGGGGCATAATGGCCTAAAGGATATACAGTCATGGCTTGGATCTGCCGATTTTTATCGATTACGAATTGGAATTGGTCATCCAGGTGATAGAAATTTGGTCGTACACTATGTACTACAAAAACCGACAACTCAAGAAAAAAACTTAATTGAGCTTGTAATCAATAAATCTTTATCTGTTATGCCTAAATTATTCACAAGCGAATTTAATGTTGTGCAACAATTATTGCATAGCAAATAGCCCTGAAAGCTGGTTTATGAAATACCGTGATTTACGAGACTTTATTGCTGTTCTCGAGAAAAAAAAACAATTAAAATGCATAGAAATACCCGTATCTCCTCATCTGGAAATGACCGAAATTGCTGATCGTGTCTTGCGTCAGCATGGACCAGCATTATTATTTAAGAAGCCAATCGATAAATTGCAAAATATATACCAATATCCTGTTTTAGCCAACTTATTTGGCACACCAGAAAGAGTTGCTATGGGTATGGGTGCAAATAGTACCGATCAACTGCGTGAAATAGGGAAAACATTGGCTTATCTGAAAGAACCTGATCCACCTAAAGGATTCAAAGACGCACTTTCTAAACTGCCATTATTAAAAGATTTGTGGAGTATGAGCCCACTTATCATCAAAAAAGCTCCGTGTCAAGAAATCATCATCGAAGGTGAAGATGTCGATCTCACCAAATTGCCCATACAACTGTGTTGGCCAGAAGATATCGCGCCCTTAATTACTTGGGGTCTCACTGTTACACGTGGACCGGAAAAAAAACGCCAGAATCTAGGTATTTATCGGCAACAACTTCTGTCTAAAAATAAAGTCATTATGCGCTGGCTAGCACACCGTGGCGGAGCTTTAGACTTTCAGTCATTCAAACAAAATTTTCCAGGTAAACCCTTTCCTGTCACCGTTGTATTAGGATGTGATCCGGCAACCATATTAGGCGCAGTCACTCCAGTTCCAGACAGTCTAAGTGAGTATCAATTTGCAGGATTATTACGTGGTTCCCGTACCGAATTAGTAAAATGTATAGGTAATGATTTACACGTCCCGTCACGGGCAGAAATCATTCTTGAGGGAGTTATCAATCCGGATGAAACAGCTCTAGAAGGTCCATATGGAGATCATACTGGCTATTATAATGAGCAAGACTATTTTCCTGTATTAACAGTAGAACGCATTACCATGCGTGAAAACGCCATATATCACAGCACATATACCGGCAAACCACCAGACGAACCAGCCGTATTAGGCGTAGCTTTAAATGAAGTCTTTGTTCCCTTACTGCAAAAACAGTTTACCGAAATTACAGATTTCTACCTACCACCAGAAGGCTGCTCCTATCGAATGGCCATAGTAAGCATTAAAAAACAATATGCAGGACACGCCAAAAGAGTCATGATGGGATGCTGGAGCTATTTGCGTCAATTTATGTACACAAAATTCATTATCATTGTCGACGATGATATCAATGTACGCGATTGGAAAGAAGTGATATGGGCCATCACTACAAGAATGGATCCAGTACGTGATACCAGCTTAATTGATCACACCCCAATAGATTATCTCGATTTTGCCAGCCCCATTAGTGGTCTTGGTGGAAAAATGGGGCTTGATGCCACCAATAAATGGCCTGGAGAAACCCATCGCGAATGGGGGCGAATAATTCACAAAGACCCGCAAATAATAGCCAGAGTTGACGCCATGTGGCAAGATTTAGGTTTATAATATAAATAGATATCAGATAAGCTGGATGCCATAATCATTATTGATAATAAAGAATATCCATGAATAATAACAAAACAAACTTACGCCATATCGCCATATCTTTCAATATTGGTATCATATTATTGCTAACTGCTTGCCAAACACTACCTTCTTTGGCGAATCGTTCAATCGAAACTCATATAACTGCTAACAATCCTTCAACGCTAAGTTATGTAAATGCACCACTTATCGCTCAGCATCCCAACTTATCAGGTATTTACCCATTAGATGATGGCAGCGAAGCTCTCGTCGCTCGTAGAGCCCTGATTCATGCTGCTGAACATAGTCTAGATGTACAATATTATATTTGGCATAATGATACTTCGGGGCAATTGCTCTTTCATGAGCTTGTTAAGGCAGCACATCGTGGCGTACACGTGCGATTACTATTGGATGATAATAATACCAAGGGAATGGATCCGATATTACATGCCTTAAATAAAGAACCAAATATAGAAATCAGATTATTTAATCCATTTGCTGATCGATATTTACGCTTTTTAGGCTATCTTACAGATTTTTCCCGTCTCAATCGACGTATGCATAACAAATCTATTACCGCTGATAATCAAGTAACCATACTGGGCGGACGCAATATAGGCGATGAATATTTTGATATTGGCAAAAAAATGCTATTTGTAGATTTAGATGTAATGGCCATTGGTCCGATTGTAAATCAAGTATCCAATAACTTTGATTTATATTGGAATAGTGCTTCCTCCTATTCTTTAAGCAGCATTATTCATCGACGGCGCAATAAATTACATGCAGATATGCCAATTTTTAAACGCAAAACATATAACTTTCTGCGGGCTAGTCATTATGATCAAGCCTATCTAAAAGATAATTTTGAACGCAGATTAACAAGTGGTACGCTTGATTACCAATGGGTACATTTAACATTGGTTAGTGATGACCCTGCCAAAGCTTTACCAAATAACACAACAATAAAACATAAGAAACAAGAAAACAGCGTTTTGCTTGCTCCAGATGCATTACCAAAAACCACAATCAAATTTGAAAATGCCAGTATGACACTGAATCAACTAGCAGCAGCGGTTGTTGAACCCCAGAAAAAATTAATGATCATCACTCCATATTTTGTCCCAACTAAAACTGGATTAGACTATTTACTCAAATTACGGCGAGAAGGAGTGCATATAATAATTCTGACCAATTCCTTATCCGCAACCGACGTGCCAATTGTTCATTCTGGATATATTAACTATCGAATACCATTATTACAAAATGGCATTGAAATTTATGAGTTAAAAAAACAAGGCGTCTTAAAAAGCAAAAAAGAACATAGTTTCAGTGGAGGCTCTCAATCAAGCTTACATGCCAAAACCTTTACCATTGATGGTAATCAACTTTATATAGGTTCATTAAACTTTGATCCTAGATCTTCACGCCTCAATACCGAAATGGGTGTGGTGATTAAATCTCCTGAAATGGCTCAATACATGGATAAAGCCATCAAGGATGCTTTACCCTTTGTTAGCTATCAGGTAAAACTAACAAAAGATGGTAAACTTGAATGGGTAAAATCTGACGAACACAATCAAATAAAGATATACCATCAAGAACCTGATACCAGCAAGTGGCAACGTATATGGGTAAAAATATTATCAATTTTACCGATAGAAGGATTGTTGTAAGATGAAACAAAGCTGATATCAGGTAAAATGTAAACAATAATACAGAAAGGCAGCACATGTTGCTATTTATTGATAACTACGACAGTTTTACCTATAACATCGTTCACTATCTAGGTGAAATAGGTGAAGAAATTACAGTCAAAAAAAACGACACAATAACCATAGCCGAAATTGAAACTTTAGCACCCGAATTCCTCATAATTGGTCCGGGTCCGTGTGCACCACAAGACGCAGGAATTTCCGTTACCGCTATTAAACACTTTGCTGGCAAAATACCCATATTAGGTATCTGTCTTGGACATCAAAGTATCGCTTATGCTTTTGGTGGGAAAATCATTCGTGCTAAGACCGCTATGCATGGTAAAATTTCAGCAGTATTTCATCATAATGAGTTCATATTCCACAACCTGCCCAATCCAATTAATTGTACTCGCTATCATAGTCTTGTTATCGATCAGGAAACACTTCCAAATTGTTTAAAAGTCACCGCAACTTCTGACGATAATGAAATAATGGGTATTCACCATCTTACCATGCCTTTAGAAGGAGTGCAGTTTCATCCCGAAGCATTGTTAACACAAAGAGGGCATGATATGTTAAAGAATTTTTTAATCCAGCATCGTTGTTCAAACAGTTAAGTATTTGATTTATTAATATTATAAATTGATGTTATTTATAGAAAGAAACAAAACCATGATTACCCCCCAACAAGCACTTAATAGATTGCTGGATAACAATGAATTATTTTACGATGAAATGACCGACTTGATGCGTCAGATTATGATGGGGCAAGTCACTCCAGAAGTAATTGCCGCCATTTTAATCGGCTTGCGCGTTAAAGTTGAAAGCGTATCAGAAATTGCAGCTGCTGCAACCGTCATGCGCGAATTTGCCACTAAAGTGCCATTACAGAATCGAACATACCTAGTCGATATTGTTGGTACCGGAGGCGATAATGCTCATACATTCAACATCTCAACCACTAGTATGTTTGTCGTGGCAGCAGCCGGTGCCAAGGTAGCAAAACATGGTGGTCGTTCTGTATCTTCCTCTAGTGGTTCTGCTGACATCATCGAAGCCATGGGTGCATCATTAGAACTGACCCCCGAACATGTTGGCCAGTGCATTAGTCAACTTGGGGTTGGTTTTATGTATGCGCCAAATCATCACAATAGTATGAAATATGTTGCACCTGTACGCAGAGCATTAGGTGTGCGCACTATTTTTAATATTTTGGGACCACTGACCAATCCGGCAGGAGCGTCTAATCAAGTTTTAGGTGTTTTCCACATAGATCTGGTTGGCATTCTCTCTCGCGTGTTGCAGCACATGGGTAGTAGCCATGTCCTAGTCGTACATGGTTGCGATGGACTGGATGAAATAACCTTAACAGGTGCAACACGCGTAGCAGAACTAAAAAATGGCACCATAATGGAGTATGACATTCATCCTGCCCAATTTGACATGGCACCTATCGAAGACTTGAAGCCACTGCAAGTATCCAATAGTGAAGAATCATTGAAAATAATGAATGCCGTATTAAGCGGAGAAAAAGGACCTTGTCGTGATATTGTCGTGCTCAACTCAGCTGCAGCTATTTATGCAGCGGATATCGTATCATCATTAGAAGAAGGAGTGGATGCAGCCATAGCTGCAATAGATTCTGGAAATGCAAAAAACAAGCAAAAAGAATTTATTCAGACTACACAGCAATTATATGCAAGGCAGTCAAAAGCATAATGACTAAAATAGGATATTTTTATAGAACTTATTATCGTAAAGTATTAAAAAATATTTATCTGATCAACATTTGAATCTCTAATCGTTTACAATAACGATTAATCAACTGGCCATCTAAACTAAATACTATGTTAGACATACAATTATTGCGTCAAAACCTCAGCAGCCTCGCCCGAAAACTGCAAAATCGAGGATTCAAACTCGATACCGAAGTTTTTCAATCATTGGAACATCAACGAAAACAATTGCAAATGCGTACCGAAGAATTGCAATCACAACGTAACAATCTATCCAAGCAGATCGGTGCATTTAAAGGGCAGGGTAATCATGAAGAAGCCAATAAAATAATCGCGGATGTGGCTCAAATAAAAAACGAATTGGAGGAAACTGAGCAAAAGTATCATCAGATACAAACACAGATTAATGATTTGTTGTTAACCATGCCTAATCTTCCCCACGACGATGTTCCCATCGGTAAAGATGAAAATGACAACATTGAAATTCGCCGTGTTGGTATACCAAGAATCTTTGATTTTCCAATCAAAGATCACGTAGATTTGGGGGAACCTTTAGGACTTGACTTCAAAAGCGCATCAGAACTGTCTGGTGCCCGGTTTGCATTGATGCGCGGGCCAATAGCGCGACTGCATCGGGCATTAGCGCAATTTATGCTTGATACCCATACACAGCAGCATGGCTACACCGAGCATTACACGCCCTACATTGTCAACCCAGAAATCTTAGTTGGTACAGGGCAATTACCGAAATTCGCTGAAGACATGTATAAAGTCAGCAGTGGCGACAAAGAAAATACACAAGAACAATATTTGATTTCAACCGCAGAAATCACCCTGACCAACACTGTACGAGAACGCATTCTGGGCAAAGATGAGTTACCCAAAAAATTAACCGCACATTCACCTTGCTTTCGTTCTGAAGCCGGATCATATGGTAAAGATACCCGGGGACTGATTAGACAGCATCAGTTTGATAAAGTAGAAATGGTGCAAATCCAGCGTCCCGAAAATTCTTATGCAGCACTGGAAGAAATGGTTGGCCATGCAGAAAAAATTCTGCAACTACTGGAATTACCCTATCGGGTAATCGTACTATGTACAGGTGATATGGGATTCAGCGCGGCCAAAACCTATGATCTAGAAGTATGGATACCGGCGCAAAACACCTATCGTGAAATTTCCAGCTGTTCAAACTGCGAAGACTTTCAGGCACGCCGCATGCAGGCGCGCTTCAAAGACAGTGATGGCAAAAATCAGTTAGTGCATACATTAAATGGCTCTGGTTTAGCCGTAGGCAGAGCATTGGTTGCCGTATTGGAAAACCATCAGAATGAAGATGGAAGCATCAACATTCCCTCAGCATTACAGCCTTATCTGGGTGGACAAAGCGTATTAAAGGCCTAGCCCCAAGATAAAATAAAGAAAGGCAATATCTCTAAATCGCAGTGATAGATATTGCCTTCCAATGTAAAGACGTGTATAATTATCTGCAAAATTCGGGTCGTTAGCTCAGTTGGTAGAGCAGTGGACTCTTAATCCATTTGTCCAGGGTTCGATCCCCTGACGACCCACCATTTATCTTCCATTTCTTTCAACATCTTACGCATCATCTCTACTGTAACAACTTCCTCCTCTGGTTTGTTTGCTGTGACAAAATTGTGACAATTATTTGTCATAAAGTTATCGGCCTTTTGATGCGAATAGTCTTCATATAACCAAACTGACAGCTGATAAGTTTACCAGAACTCAACTATTATGCTAATTGGTGATAAAAAATCTGAAGCCAAAATCAAAGAGCTAAATAGTTATAAAATTTAGCATTAATGAAAAAGCCAAGTCTGACATGATTTGGCTTTTTATAATTTTAGCCATTAAATTTCTAATAAAATATGGGCAAACAAAAAGCCATTGTTTACAATACGGTCACTTAAACTCAAAAGCAGGACATTTAATTATGGCAGATTTTAATCAGATTTTGGATGCCGGAGATGTAGACGGCGGTATTATCAATGTAGTGGTCGAAATTCCGGCAGGTTCCAACCACAAAATAGAGTGGGATCGCAAGCTAGGTGCAATGAAGCTTGATCGCGTAGAACCCATTATTTTCGCTAAACCAACTAACTATGGCTTTATCCCGCAAACACTAGACGAAGATGGCGATGAGCTGGATGCATTAATTGTTACCGATCAACCCTTAAGCACTGGTATCTTTTTAGAAGCACGGATTATTGGTGTAATGAAATTTGTGGATGATGGAGAGGTCGATGACAAAGTTGTTGTAGTCCCAGCAGATGATCGAAACAATGGTAATGCCATTAAAACATTAGCAGATTTACCAACACAATTGATCAAACAGATTGAATTCCACTTCAATCACTACAAAGATCTGAAAAAAGCTGGCACCACCCAAGTAACACACTGGGGTGACATCGAAGAAGCTAAAAAAGTTATTCGTGAATCTCAGCAGCGTTGGCAACAGCAATAAAATAAAAAACAATATTTAGGTAGCTATAACCTGTAAAATATTAATAAACAGGAAAAAGCCCTAAATAAGCTGCGGAATTTTTATACTTTTAATATTGAAGTTTCGCAGCATATTTTAAAGGCAAAATCTGAACATAATATAAGGAAGTTTAAATTGGCGCTCTAAAATATATCCGCCCCTGTTTTGATAAAGCATGGGCAGCTTCAGAAATAATTTACAATCAAGCTGATAATCAAGAAAAAAGACGGCAAAGAGTCGCTAACATTACTGGTGGCCAAGTTGCATATAATACATATCATCCAGACCCACAATTAAGGTGGAATAACACTTGTGCAGTTCGCATGAGTTATATTTTGAATCAGTCTGGGTTCAGAATACCGTTTATACCGAAGCAAACAGTATCTGGAGGAAATAAGAAATTCAAGTATTTCTATCGTGTTAATCACCTCATCAAATTTTTATATACGCAATGGGGCAAGCCAGAAATTGTACGCTATCCGCCATCAGGCTTTTGGAGACTGTTGTGAAAAATTTTTTAAGAATGCAGCTATGCTTCAAACAATAATATCACATCGCCAGAAGCGCCTAAACGAACAATTATTCAAAACTATAAGGACATGGTTTTAGCATTTTGTATAGCAGATGCCTATCATGATGATAAGTTAGCTGCAATAGACGCAGGAAGCAGTGTTAGTGCATTAGAGGAATGGACTTACTATGATTTGGAAGAAAGTACGAAAGCAATACAGAATTTAGTAGATACATATCTGTCACGAAATTACTTTAATCCACTTGTTGAAGCAGAGATAAAAGGGATTAAATTTGATTTTCTCAAATGTCTAGATCTCTATCATAGCAAAGATTTAAATAAGCTGGCTAAAAGAATGGTTGAATATCCACATGAGACTTACAAGAGTTCATTACATAACTATTATAGGGATTTGAATAGAAATAAATGAAAAATATTTTCAATCACAGTGTAATCCTGAAAATTAAGATTTAGCGCTAAAATGATTGAACATCCACAAGATACTTTTAAAAGTATAATTCGTAATTAGTGAAAATGAACTAGAAACAAAATATATAACAACTCAAGCTAATTTCTGGGAGCTAAAATGAAAAAATTTAAAATGCAAATCTTGTGTAGTTGTTATTTCATTTTATTACCATTGGTTTGTAGTGCATCAAGCATTAACTCCATGACACCTGAAGCCGTAAACCGTACTTTTATTCAAAACTATAAGGATATGGTTTTAGGAAATTGTTTAGCGCAAGCCTATGGGGACATTGCTTCAATGGATGCGGGTAGTAGTGTAAGTGCGTTAATTGAATGGACTTATTACAACATGGACAAAAGCATAGATGAAGAAATTAGAATAATTGATTCTTATTTGTCACGTAATTACCTTAATCCATTGGCTGAAGCTGAGATAAAAGGCATTAAATTTGATTTTTTAAAGTGCTTAGATCTTTATCATAGTAAGGATTTAGATAAACTTGCAAAAAAAATGATTGAACATCCACAAGATACTTTTAGAAGCACAATTCGTAATTACTATAGGGATTTAAATAGAAAAAAATAATTAGTGAAAATGTACTAGAAATAAGATACATAATTATTTTAATTCAAAAGTAGGGTATATAACAACTCAAGTCAATTTCTGGGAGCCAAAATGAAAAAGTTTAAAATGCAAATCTTGTGTGGTTATCTCTTAGCCTTATTGTCATTTTTATGCCATGCTGCCAGTAAAAATATGATTTCGCCAGAAGCACCAAGCAGAACATTTATTCAAAACTACAAGGATATGGTGTTGGCACATTGTATAGCTAATGCTTATCAAGAAAGTGAAATTGCCTCAATGGATGCTGGAAGTAGTGTAACTGCATTACAAGAATGGACTTATTATGATATGAATGAAAGCATAATAACTGAAGTTCAAATGGTTGATTCATATCTATCACGCAACTATTTAAATTCATCTGTTGAGATAAAAACAAAGGATATCAAATTTGATTTTTTAAAATGTCTGGATCTTTATCATAGTAAAGAATTAGATAATTTAGCAAAAAGAGTAATTGAACATCCTCAAGATACATTTAGAGGTACAGTTCGTCATTATTATAGAGGTTTAAATAGAAAAAAATAATTTGTGAAAATCAACACATAGACAAGTAAACTTAAAAGTTAACAGTAGGAGAAGCCTGTCAATTATAAACTTGTATCAGCTTTTAAATTTAATATTAAAATTTAACATAATATATATTATGCGAAATAAGCAAAGTTAAAAGCTGAGTTATTATTGCTATAATGAATTAGCCAGATTGCTTTTAATGAATATTGTTTTCCATGTTTTATATACTGACTTTACTAACAAATCCATAGTTTAAAATTACTAGCAATATTTTTTATCGTAAAATACAAACTAATTAAAGCTTTTTATATCTTCATCAGGCTAACTAGTTTAACGAGACTACCAAGCTAAATTAACATTTCTGGAATCAGCATGCAAAAAACATTATTACTGGTTGACGGCTCATCATATTTATATCGAGCATTCCATGCTTTAGCGCCATTGACCAGTCCAACTGGTATGCCTACAGGTGCATTATATGGTGTACTAAACATGTTAAGGCGTTTACGTCTGGATACACCGCACGATTATGCTTGTTGCGTATTTGATGCTAAGGGTGAAAATTTCCGGCATCAGCTTTTTCCTGAATATAAGGCTAACCGTCCACCAATGCCAGAAGATTTACGTCCGCAAGCTGAGGCTTTGCCGGAATTAGTAAAATTAATGGGTTGGCCTGTTTTATCCATCAATGGTGTAGAAGCAGATGATGTAATTGGTACGCTAGCCTGTTGTGCACAAAAATCCGGCTATCAGGTCATTATTTCAACCGGTGATAAAGACATGGCTCAACTGGTTAATGATCAGATTACTCTAGTGAATACCATGAGTAATGAAAAGCTTGATAGTATTGGAGTTTTAGAAAAATTTGGGGTCAAACCTGAGCAAATAATTGATTACCTTAGTCTGATTGGAGACAAAGTCGATAATGTACCAGGTGTTGATAAATGTGGCCCCAAAACTGCGGTGAAATGGTTACAGGAATATGGTAATTTGCAAAAAATTATTGAGCATGCTAATGATATTAAAGGAAAAGTTGGTGAAAATCTACGTGTTGCATTACCAAATTTACCGTTATCTTATCAATTGATTACCATAAAAACAGATATTGATTTGCAGCAGGAATTGCCACATGGTCTTGAAGATCTCAAGCGGCATATACCTTCATGGGCTGAATTGATTCCGCATTTCGAGCAACTTGGTTTTAAAAACTGGTTAAAGGAAGCACAGACTCATTATCATGAGAATACAACTATCTCGCAGCCAGCGGATGACTTATTTGCCGAAATTGAAACGAATGAAGGTGCTGATAATAAAATTTTAACAAATACATCGGCAGCAGATTATTTAAAGAATATTCCTAAGCAATATTCAGCGATTACTACAGTCACACAACTGAATGAATTACAGAAACAATTAGAAATAGTAGATACCATTGCTCTGGACACAGAGACAGATAGTCTGGATGCGATGAATGCCAGTCTCGTTGGTATCAGTATTGCTTTGGAGCCAGGAAAGGCATTCTACATTCCTGTTGGTCACACCCCTACCGCAGTTAGTGAACAATTACCACTCGAAATGGTTCTGAATGTTCTCAAACCTTATTTAGAAGCTGATAAACCGGGCAAAATTGGCCAGAATATCAAATATGATCAACATATATTGGCAAATTATAGCATTGATTTAAAAGGTATTGCCGGTGACTCCATGCTGGCTTCTTATATTGTTGAAAGTCATCTGGGGCATGGTTTAGATGAATTAGCTCTACGGCATCTTGACTGGCAAACCATTCATTATGAAGATTTATGTGGTAAAGGAGCCAAACAAATCAGTTTTGCTGATGTAGCACTGGAAGATGCCGTCAATTACGCTGCTGAAGATGCAGATGTATCTTTACGTCTTGAGATTTTACTTAGAGAACAGATGGATGAAGCTCAGCTTAAGCTTTACCATGAACTGGAAATTCCTGTTGAAAACATTTTATATATTATGGAGCGAACAGGAGTATTAATTGATCGCCAGGAACTGGCTCAGCAAAGTCATGAGCTTGGTACGCAGCTGGTTACGCTGGAGGAAGAAGCTTACCAACTGGCCGGGCAACCTTTTAATTTGAACTCCCCGAAACAACTGCAATCCATACTGTTTGAAAAAATGGCCATCCCTACTTCCGGCCTGAAAAAAACCGCATCAGGTGGTATTTCAACCAATGAAATAGTATTGGAAAAACTTGCAGCCGATTATCCCCTACCCAAACTTATTTTACAGACGCGCAGTCTGGCTAAACTTAAATCTACTTATACAGATAAATTACCTCAACTAATCAATCCCCACACCGGACGTGTACATACCACTTATGCTCAGGCTGTAGCCATTACTGGACGTCTTGCCAGTAATAATCCGAATTTGCAGAATATTCCCGTACGTACTGAAGAAGGACGGCGTATACGAAGAAGCTTTATTGCCCCGACCGACCAACTTATAGTTTCAGCAGATTATTCTCAGATTGAGTTACGCATTATGGCTCATCTTTCCAATGATGCCACTTTGATTGATGCGTTTCAGAAAAATGAAGATATTCATAAGCGTACAGCAGCAGAAATTTTTGCAAGCAGTCAGGAGCTGATAACCGCGGAGCAACGTCGCTATGCCAAAACCATTAACTTTGGTTTAATTTATGGCATGAGTGAATATGGCTTGGCGAAATCTCTTGGGATCGAACTTCAGGCGGCTCAGCATTTCATTTCCCGCTATTTTAGCCGTTATCCGGGTGTTCATGAATACATGGAAAAAACCAAAGAATTGGCACTACAGCGCGGCTTTGTAGAAACACTTTTTGGTCGCCGCCTTTATTTACCAGACTTAAAAAGCAGCAATGGTGCAGTTCGCGCAGGCGCATTCAGAGCGGCAATCAATGCGCCAATGCAAGGTACTGCATCAGATTTGATTAAACGAGCTATGATAGCCGTACAAAGTTGGCTAGAGCAGAAAAAAATGCAAACTAAACTGATTATGCAAGTGCATGATGAGCTTGTATTGCAAGTACCAAAATCTGAATTAGCAACCTTGCAGGCTCATTTACCGGGATTAATGTCTGGGGTAGCCCAGTTAAAAGTACCATTAATTGCCGACCTTGGAACTGGATATAACTGGGATGAGGCTCATTAAAATCTAGATTAAACTATTTTGAAATGGTTTTATTTACCAAAATACAAATGCAGTCTGATGGTATCAGGCTGCATTTTATAAATAAGTTTTTAAATCTAAAACAAGCATAAGCAATATTTTTTAATAATTTGCATATGCAAGCATATCTTTTGGTAAATGTGGTTCAATGGATTTTATGAGTGGCCACTGTCGCACTCAGCCTCTGATTTAAAATTTTTACTGTCTTCGATGATTTTAATCGTGAGGTATTAGGCATTGATATTGCGGTCAGTTTACCAGCTAGTAGAGTTATCTGTTATCTAGCTAACTGGCCAACTGAATTTTGTACCAACTTTTGGGGTAATTATAATTAGGTAATCACTATTTTATATCAGCTAGTTGTGCACGCATCGCTCTAATTTGTTTAGCATAGTCTTCATGTCCAAATATTGCAGATCCTGCTACAAATGTATCAGCACCTGCTGCTGCAACCTGAGCTATATTATCAACCTTGATGCCTCCATCAACTTCCAGACGAATGTATCTGTCGTTTTCTCTAGCATATTCATCTAATAATGTTCGAACCTGACTTATTTTTTTCAGGGTTGATGGAATAAAGCTTTGACCGCCAAAACCCGGATTAACTGACATTAACAATACCACATCAAGTTTGTCTATTACTTCTTCTAATACATAGATTGGAGTAGCCGGGTTCAATACCAGTCCAGCTTTACATCCTGCTGCATTTATCAGACTCAGGCTTCTGTCTATGTGCCGACTAGCTTCAGGATGAAAAGTAATGATATTAGCTCCGGCAGCTGCAAAAGCATTAATCATTTCGTCAACGGGTTCAACCATCAAATGTACATCAATTGGTACAGATGCATAGGGTTTTACAGCCCGACAAACCATAGGACCAAAAGTGAGATTCGGCACATAGTGGTTATCCATTACATCAAAATGTATCCAGTCGGCTCCAGCTACAATAACAGACTGAACCTCTTGGCCTAAACAAGCAAAATCTGCAGATAAAATACTTGGGGCGATAAAAAACTTTGATCTGGTTAACTCATTCATAAAACATTAAATACCTGTATTACATAAACATATTTACGCAAGTTTACTGCCATTATAGGTGCTTGACCAGTAGATGAGTATACTCTAAAGGGGATATTGCTGTTATTAAGGAAGGTTAAAGTGTTTGTATCGTACTGGAAAAGAATTGTTTTTGTTAGTTTGGGACTTTTTTTATCCTCAACTTCTTTTTCGGTTATGGCTATAGATTCAAATAATTGTGATATTCGAAAGTTAGAATTGACTCAGATGCAGAAAGCTCGACTACGATTTATTCGTATACAATATAAACGCCGTACAACCAGCAGCTTACAACATATAGGTAATAATTCTCGCAAAATGGACCAATTAAACCATATTTTGATGCAACCAAAATTTAATGATGCGGAAGCTAAACGGTATGTATTAAATTATTATATGCCCAGAATGCAGCAGGATGTTAATGAATTGAAAGTTCAGCACGAGTTTCTACAAATACTTAATCTTCAACAACGGCGCAATTGGATTAATAACTGTCTTCATTAATATTTCTAACTTTTTTGATTTAATTTGACATAACATCAAATATTTGAATATTATGAAGATCCTATCTTTCAAATTTAGTCATAATCAGCGTATTATTTCGTACACATTTTATTCTTTGAAGCATCTTTGAGAGATTTCAGGTCAACACTCGAATCACAGGTATATAAAGTCGCATCCATACTGCTTAACCATAACCCTTTTTTTAAATCCACCCCTTTTTTCGGTTTTGCGTATAAATAATAGTTTGTACAACTAGTACCAGTGCTTCCAGAGCAAGTTACGTCAATATCAAATTTTTTACTCACATTTTTGTTCCCATTAACAGTGTTCTTAATTATTGTCTTAATATCCGATTTACTGACATTGCCTGTAAACTTATTAAGTTTGTTCTGAACAATTTCTAGATTAATTGAAACCAAAATGGCAGAAGAATCAGCTATATCAGCTTTATCTGTAAACTGTTTATAAGATGGTATGGCAATAGCTGCTAAAACGCCTACAATTCCCATTACAACCAATAGTTCTAAGAGTGAAAAACCTTTGCTACGATTATTCATTTTCATTTACCATTTTCACTTTATAAATAAATCTTAATGCTCATAAAGATTAGCTTGAAGCGTTTCTTCAATTAAACTGGTTGTGTGCTGATTCTTGCCCCAGCCTTTAGCTGTAACACGGAAAATATATACCCCTGGTGTTGATTCAGCATTTGGACCTAAGTATTCAATAACATAGCGATATTTTTGTCCGGTTACTTCACTTTTAATTGATGGATCTTTTGAAGTATCGGAGAAAACATTTTCTCTTTTCCAAACTTCTTTTAAGTCTGAATTATTATTTGCACAGCTTTCCACCTTAGCTAAACGCGTGCTTGCTGATTCAGCTTCTACTCCTTTTGCTGCGCATAGACCATTACTACAATTACAACTGAATTTAACTGCATCATCTAGAGCAGGCCAAGTGCTAATCTTTTCTTGAGCAGCCTTTAATCCAGCTTGTGCATTATGGAACGCAATTTGATAATCGCTATCATTAGCTGCAGTACGTGAATTCATGGATGTGCCTTGCATTGTCGCAACCACCATAAATGCGATCACTACCATTATTATTAATACCATATATAAAGAAAAACCTAATTGTTTAGTATGCATGTTAAGTTGCGAATATTTCATATGGAACCATTTGTATATAAATAAATCATCATGAAGAATGTGAAGTTATTAAGTCACGTTTCTAATTACACACTTCACCTTTCCTAACCATAGCCTGAATAATATAGTTAGTAGTATTACCTTTACATTTGTCTTCAGTATATTGTCCGCTTGGGCATACCGTTAAATTAGCTTTAATTAAAATTGGAGGTTTAGTAAAATTGCTTTTGATTTTACCGTCATCCGATACTTCCATATTGGCTTGAACTGAATTTGATGATGCAGTCTTGGGGCAATCACTATCTGCATGTTTATCATAGCTAAATGTTAATGACATATCTTGTACATTACTTACAAGCAATTGTGGGGCAGACCAATTACCGTTAACATAATTAATTTTGTATAGTCCAGATATCTTATCATAGACGGTAGTACCCACTACATAATAAGAAGCACTTATATTATTGGTAATATTTGGAATAACAGTCTTACATTTTGCGCCAATAATATTGCCAGAGTATTTCCCATCGATGTAAGTTATTAATAATGGTTTAATACCAGCTTTAGCAGATAATCCAATATCAGCTAATGTATTACGACTTAAATTTGCAGTAGATAAAAATTGATTTTTATTATCACTTGAAAACATACCGGGAAAAATAGTTTGAAGCTGATCAAGGGATGGTTCCTTCATACAACCAAAATTCCCCAATTGTCGTGCATCAGTACGTAATAGATCTCCAGCATTGCGTACATCTTGTTCGTAACTGATTCTTTTTTTTACTTCTTGATTTAGTTTATATGTTGTAATAAAGGTTGAACTGGCCGCTAAAAGTACAATTATACTAATTGCTGTTGCAACTAATAACTCTATTAATGTAAATCCATTTTGATTACAGATACTGTAGTAATATGAGTGTTTAGCTCTATATTCTAAACTATCATTTTTTTGAAAATTATATAATTCCGTTTTCATTCTTGACCCGCCTGCAATGTATACACAAAGTCATTGCTAGTTCCACTACCCTCTTTTGCCTGTGCCTGATCTCCCCATGTTACTTTGATTTTTCCTTCCGGAGAAATAGTGCAAGAAGTAACTGTGCTATTAATCAAATTTATATTTAAATCAGCTTTGCAATCAGTACTGGCGAAATTATTGTAACCCTTATGAAGGAATAAAATTTTATTACTTTCACTATCTTTTGTTTCTTTCAAAGTGAGTTCAGGTTTTGCTCTCATTTCCTCAACATAATTCTGGACAGCTCTAGTAACGTCACTTTGATTAGCTGAATTAACAGAGACATTAACTGAATTGATTTGCGCTAACATGAGTGCCAAAACACCAAAAGACATAACAAAAATGGCGACAACAGCTTCAATCAAAGTGGCTCCAGTCTGCTTGGATTTCTTCAGATTTTGATAAGAAATTTTTCTGAGTAATTTGTAGTTATGCATAATTCATCCAGTATTTTAATCTAATTTCTTATTACATAAAGTATTATTGGTATTAGCACTTTTAGCACATGAGATTATATTACCACCTGCAGAAATTATCAGGCGTTGGCTTATATCAGTATTTTTACTATCATACAATTCAAAAACAAAATTAGATTGTGCTATAGACCAGTTGCTGCTTTGTTCTCCAAAACCAACTCCAAACTGACCATTCGGCATAAAACCTAACATCTGTTGGCCATCCAATTTTTTATTACAATCATTTCTTGTACTAGAAGAGCAAAAGATCTTCATTTTGACTTTGACTTTAATTTTACTTTGGTCATCAGTATTTTGATTTAAGACGGCAACTCTAACGGTGTTGTCAGTATTGGCATCATAACTACCATTAAGGTTTATGTCACTGAATGCCAGCAATCCTTGCCACCCTGTCCCGTTTTCGTATTCTGCAAATTTTTTACAAGCATATGTATTAGCAAAATTCTTTCGAATCAATGTTGGACAGATCAAGATTGGTTTATTGGTTCTTACGGCCTCGCTACGAGCAAACTGTATCAAAGCCTGCAATTGATCTGCTCTATTATTAACTCGGTGTGTAGCTACTGTGCGATTCATATACGGAACGGCGATTACGGCCAGTATAGCCATGATCGCTACAACGATTAATAACTCAAGTAGAGTGAAACCTTTTGTGAGACGTTTGGAAAATTTCATTAATTTAACATTAAAATATTGGTTTATGATATTGGTACTGGCTCGCAAAATATATTTTACATCATTTCACCAATTTTGTAACAATTTATCTTGTTAAATTTCATTTATTCATCAAAATAAGCATCAGGAATAGCTGCATTGTCAAATTTTGTATATTGTCCCTGAAATGTTAAATGCACTTTCCCAGTTGGTCCATTACGGTGTTTACCAATAATGCATTCTGCTAAGCCCTTAAACTGACTGTCTGGATGGTAATATTCATCACGATACATAAACATAATTAAATCAGCATCTTGCTCGATAGCTCCCGACTCACGTAGGTCTGACATCATGGGGCGTTTATCAGTTCTCTGCTCTACAGTACGCGACAGTTGTGATAATGCAATAATTGGTACTTGCAATTCTTTGGCTAAGGATTTCAAAGAGCGTGATATTTCTCCTAATTCTGAAGCTCTGTTATCTGAACGGCCAGAACCAGACATTAATTGAAGATAATCTAGAACAATTAAGCCCAATTTTCCACCTTGCTGTCTAGCCAGACGACGAGCTCTGGCTCGAACTTCTAATGCTGTTAAGCCTGGTGTTTCATCAATAAACATAGGCGCATCTGTCAGTTTTACAACAGCATCATTGAGCTTACCCCAATGTTCATCCTGAAGCTGACCGGTTTTAAGTACACTTTGATCAACCCTTCCCACAGAACCTAACATACGCAATACTAGTTGAGCGCCACCCATTTCCATTGAAAATACGGCAACTGGAAGTTTTTCTGCAATAGCTACATGTTCGGCAATATTAAGAGAAAAGGCTGTTTTACCCATTGATGGACGCCCTGCAACGATGATCAGATCCCCAGCCTGCAAACCAGAAGTCATTTTATCTAGGTCAATAAACCCTGTTGACACTCCAGTCACATCATTTTTGTTATCACGGGAATACAGATAGTCGATTCTGCTTACCACTTCTTTCAACAATACTGGCATGGTCAGAAAACCTTGCTTAGAACGAGCTGTTGATTCAGCAATTTGAAAGACACTGTTTTCGGCTTCATCAAGCATTTGAGCGGCATCTTTTCCCTGAGGAGTATAAGCATTGCGCGCAATTTGGGTACCAACCTGCGCTAGCTGACGCATTATGGAACGCTCACGCACAATTTCACCATAGCGACGGATATTAGCCGCAGATGGCGTATTTTGTGCCAGTGTTATTAGATATTCCAATCCACCTGCATTATCCAGTTCGTCCCGTCGTTGTAGTTCTTCTTGAACAGTTATGACATCAGCAGGACGTGACAATTCAACTAAAGATTTGATGGCTCGAAAAATCAAACGATGTTCATGCCGATAAAAATCTTCATCATTGATTAAATCTGCAATTCTATCCCATGCGCTATTTTCAAGCATCAGGCCACCCAGAACTGATTGCTCTGCTTCCATTGAGTGTGGAGGTATGGAAAGCTGATCAGTGCTTTCCTTTTCTAAAGTGATGTCATCCATTTTTTTTCTGCAAGTCATATTTTTTGTTATTTTACCATTAAGCGATCAATGATTTGCTATTAAAGTTATCCCTGTATTACAATATTAAGAAATGTCATTATTATTATATTTTTATAAATGTAATCTAGAGCTAAAAATACTCTGAGATGATTACTTGATTAAACAGAACAAAATATAATCAACCACTCAATCAAGAAGGAAAATCAATTATGGAACATAAGTTACCAGAACTCCCCTATTCTTTAGATGCTTTAATGCCTCATATATCTAAAGAAACTTTAGAATATCATTATGGCAAGCATCATCAAACTTATATCACTAACATGAACAATCAGATTAAAGGCACTAAATTTGAAAACATGTCTTTAGAGGATATTGTCAAAAATGCTTCTGGCAGTTTGTTCAACAATGCGGCACAATCTTGGAATCATACCTTCTACTGGTTTGGTTTTGCTCCTAATGGTGTTGCATTAAGTAAAGAGAGCGCTTTAGCTAAGGCAATTAGAACTAAATGGGGCAATTTTGAAGCTTTTAAAGAAGCTTTTAATCAGATTGCTGCTGGTACATTTGGTTCTGGTTGGGCGTGGCTTGTAAAAACACCTGCGGGCGAACTTGACTTAATGTCAACTAGTAATGCCGCTACACCAATAACCAGTGATAATATTCCTCTTCTCACTTGTGATGTTTGGGAGCATGCTTATTATATTGACTACCGTAATAGTCGCCCAAATTATCTTAGTAATTTTTGGGAGATCGTAAATTGGGAGGAAATTGAAAAGCGTTTTGCCGCTTAGCTAATTAAGACAAATTAACAACAAAAGCTGCTAAATCAATAGCAGCTTTTAATTTATTTTTATACTGGGTCATTTAGTTGATAAATCAGGTAACGGTTATAATGACTAGGTTTTATTATCAGGAAGATGCCAGTAATTTTCTGCATTATGTTCTTTAACATATTGTTTGAACTGCGCTGAATTATAAGCATTGACGACAGCTTGTGCCCATGGCTTACCGATATTTTCTGCTTTTACAGCCACTACTAGCTCAAATTCTGGGATGATATCTTCATTCAGCAAGGCTTTTTTCGGATCTATTTTGGCAGCATAAGCTCTACTACCAGGAATGACTGAATAGTCAAAATCATTCATGGTCCGTGGAATGTTTCCTGCATCAAGCTCGGTAATTTTCAACTTATATGGATTGGATTGAATATCATTTTTAGATAGTATACTGGATTTATTTGTGGTGTTTAAGGTTATCCAACCTGCTTTGGCCAGTAAACGGTATGCTCGAGCTGTATTGGACGGATCATTTGGGATAGCTACTTTGCTACCTTGTTTAATCTCTTGTAGACTTATATGGTGTGCTGAATAAATAGCAGTAGGGACTGTTGGAATATGTGTCAGCGCCACCAAATTAGCATTTTTGTTTTGATTAAAATCGGTCATGTAAGCAGTATGCTGATCTACATTAATATCAATATTACCTTGCTGTAATGCCACATCGGCTTGCATTAAATCCGAAAAATCAATTTGTTTAATCTGGTAGCCTTGTTTTTCAAGAATTGGTTTAACAGCGTCCATGAAAAGTTGGCTGTAGGGTCCAGGAGAAGTCCCTATAATAATCTGATTTTCTGTGCTTTGCTGTTTTCCACAAGCCATTAATAATAAGCATGTGCAGATTATTAATAACAGCTTTCTCATCAATCCCATATCGAGCTCCTGTTTGTATTCTATCCGGTGTTAATTTGGGTTTAATTTGTGCATGATGCTTTGCAGTAATTTATTTGTAAAACTAAACTGCCTTTATGCTTATGTTTCTTGGCTCACTAAAAGGAGCTTGAGGGTAAAGTATAAACATAAGTTAATATGTTGGTTATAATTTATTTTTTTAAATTAAGAAGTAAAGGTTATAAAAAAACAGCTTCTTTGAAGCTGTTTTTTTTATCAATTTTTTTTGGTTTTAGCAGAAAGCCAATTACCGAGACTTTGAACAATTTGGACAATTAAAACCAATACGATTACGGTTATGATCATGATGACGTAATCAAATCGCTGATAGCCATAATTAACTGCTAAATCACCAATACCTCCCCCGCCAACTGTACCTGACATAGCAGTGGCATCAATCAATCCAATCAGTGCGGTGGTTAAAGCCAGTACAATTGAAGGCATGGCTTCTGGCAAAATAAAATAGCGAATAATTTGATAGTTGGTTGCACCCATAGCTTGGGCTGCTTCAATAATTCCTGCTGGTACACTCAATAATGTATTTTCAATTAACCGGGCGATATAAGGAGCCACAAAGATAATTAAAGGAATAAACATTGCTTTTGTACCGATAGAAGTATGAATCAATGGCCTTGCCATTGGTAATACACATATCAATAAAATAATAAATGGCAAAGATCGAACAATATTGATAATAATGTTCAGGAACTTATGAATAGTTGGTTTAGGCCATATACCGTCTTTACGAACTAAAATAAGTAAGATACCTAATAACACACCAAGCAGCGATCCTAAAACAAATGATACGCTAACCATGTTAAATGTCTGTATCAACGCTTGACCAAACTGTTCTTTGGTCAACGAAGTTTGCAACCATTGACTCATACTACACCTCTTTCAATATGCACACCTTTTTGTTTCAGGAAAGCGACTGCTAATTTAATTTTATCTTCTGATCCGTTCATTTGAATAAACATACTGCCTAGTACAACCCCACTGATTTCGCGCATATTACCAAATAGGATATTGATCTCCACAAGCTGTTTTAAGATTAATTCATTTACCACCGGTTTTTTTGCTGAATCACCCAAAAATTCAAGACGATAAATATTTTCTTGCTGTGGCAAGCTCGCCAAAATAGCTTCAGGAATTTGCGGGCTCAAGACTGTACTTACAAATTTCTTGGTTGTGTCCTGCTGTGGAGCAGAAAATATATCTAAGACCGTGCCTTGTTCAATCACCTGACCTTTTTCCATCACCGCAACTTTGTTACAAATAGAAGCAATGACTTCCATTTCATGGGTGACCAACAATATGGTGATTTTACGTTCATTGTTGATCTGTTTTAATAATTTTAATATTGCTATTGTTGTTTGGGGATCAAGGGCAGAAGTAGCCTCATCACATAATAGGATGGTTGGTTCAGTGATTAATGCACGGGCAATGCCAACACGTTGTTTTTGCCCACCAGACAACTGACTAGGGTAGCTGTCTTTTTTTCCTAACAAGTCAACATAAGAAAGCATGGCATCAACCCGCTGAGTTATTTCATTTCGATCAATGCCCTGCAAAATTAGTGGGATAGCAACATTTTGTGCAACTGTTTTTGATTCTAACAAGTTGAAATGCTGAAAAATCATGCCTATCTTTTTTTTGTGCTGGCGTTGAGCAGCACGGTCTAAGGTATTTACATTAACACTGTTAACGTATACTGTCCCTGATGTAGGCTTTTCCAGCTGATTAACCAGACGAATCAGGCTACTTTTACCAGCACCACTCCAACCTATTAGTCCAAATATATCACCTGTATCAATATGAAGATTGATATTATTTAAGGCATGGACATGTTGTTGATTTTTTATGTATGTTTTGTTTATATTTTCAAAAATGATCATAATCACTCGAATGTTTTGCTATGCAGATTTATTTAAGACTATCTTGAATACTATTAATGCACTTAAACCAATTTAAGCATCATAGCCTAAATCACGGTATTTTTGTGCATAAATTTACGTATGGTTTATGCTTAAAATTTTTTAAGCAGACGCAAATTTTAAATACTAAAATTTAGATACTAAATTTTTCCATTTTATGGAATAACACTGCTTTTGTTGCCAACATTGCATAAATGCATCACTACATAACCATTGCCATTCAATTTCACGGGCTTTTTTGATTTCATCATGCCAGCTCGTTGATGGTACAGCAGGATGGCACATAATTATTGCGCCATTAGCAGGAGTGGCTTCAAACCATTCTTCCCATTTATGGGCTAAGTTTTTTGCATCAGCATTAAAGTTATACACTCCGGCAAATGCGCAATTGTGTACTATGCCTTTTTTTTGCAATATTTTATCTAATTGCTTGCCACCTAAATGATAAATTAAATGAGCCTTTAGATCAGTTTGAATCGGCTTTGTACTGCGTATACCCACACTATTACCATATCGTTGTTGGATAATGGCGACTAAGTTATTCCGAATTTGCGGAAATTGATGCACATGCTGATGGCCATCAATAAATACTGGTTTTCTGCCAATTATATCTTCGAATCTATCAAGCTGCTGATTGATGAGATTTATGATAAAGGTTTCAGACAACCGATGGCAGTAAGAATAGATAAGAATTGTTTTCAAACTTGCGACAGAATGAAAACCGGTTAAATCTAAATGTAGTCCTATATCAATATTTAAACGATGCAATTCGTTTATCGCATCACTCGCAATAGCTCCATGGCTCATAAAACTAGTTGCCTGGATGCGCTGCATTTGTGCAAGTGTTATTACTGCTTCATTAACTGCTGCCGATAAACCTAAATCATCAACATTGATCATAACGGGTTTCACGTCTGTCCTTTACATCGAATGCCCAAAATTTGCCCAGTATGAATGTGATTATGGTCACCAATATAGTCACTATAAACCATAACCACCAGTAGGCCTGATCACCCAACCATTTCAAACTTAAGATAAATAATATCTGATTCAATAAAAACGCGGATATTGAACTTATAAACCAGCGCCATAAAGCATGTTGCCATTTCCGTGAGCTGTACCGAAATGTAAAGTGGAAATGGCCAAGGAAGCTGATTATAAATGCAATTAGAAAAGCTATAGGATTTGCCAGTTGCGGCATCAACTTGAAGTAATGTACCAATAATATCAAACTAAGAAAATGTGTAGTCGCTGCGGCCACGCCAATGAGACAAAACCACAAACCTTGCCTTGAATATTGCTTCATTGATTTTCGCTACTATCCCATTCTTTGTTAATCACATATAGTGGCCTATGCTTCACTTCTTCATAGATGCGACCAATATATTCTCCAATTAGGCCCAGACATACTAACTGCAAACCTGTTGAAAACATTATGCCTGCAGCTAACGTCGGCCAGCCTGCTAAATCTTTACCAAAAATTAATGTATCAAAGACAATATACAATCCATAAATAATGGCAATTAACGAAAGAATCATTCCAGTACGTGAAATCCAGCGCAATGGGCGCTGTGAAAAAGAAGTTATGCCAATCAATGCCAGTTCAAACAAACTAATATAGTTAAATTTGCTATTGCCTGCCTTTCTGGGTTCGGCTTGAAATGGGATAAAAATTGTTGAAAAGCCTACCCACGCATATAATCCTTTCATGAACCGTTGTCGCTCTGGGAGTTGTAAGATGGCGTCAACAACTTTTCTTTTCATTAGACGGAAATCACCGGCGTTTGGAGTAAGATTATATCGGTGGGTATCTTGCATGAAACAGTAGAAACATTTTTTTAACACGCGAGCCAGAGCTGTTTCGTTGTCACGAGAATTTTGTACTGCTGCAACAACGTCAACGGTATTATTATGAATTGTTGTCAGCATTTGTGCCAGAACAGTAATGGGATGCTGACCATCCGCATCCATCATTGTTACCAACTCACCACGTGATTCAGTTAGGCCGGCGGTTAAAGCAGCTTCTTTACCAAAATTACGAGAAAATTGAATTAAACGCAAAGTGGTATTGTCCGGCTTACTAGTAAGATTCTCCTGATAAATCTTAACAAGATCATCTTTACTGCCATCATCAACCATAATAATTTCGGTTTTCATTGCTAATTGAGCAGTAAATGCAAATAGCTGCGGTAAAAACCGACTCACAGCTATTGCATCATTGTAAATAGGTAGAATAATGCTTAATCCAATATTTTGTCTGTTCATCAATGCCATCTCATGCATAAAATTTTCAGTCATTATAACGCTTATTTAAAGATCGATATTTTGAACTAATCTATTCATATTGTGAAAGTGATTAATAAAGAACTGACCCCATATAAGCCTGCCAGAGATTATGATATCTTAAATTTAGCAAGTGAGTATAAATTAAGCTATTGATTGTACTATTTTTTAAAATATTCAATAAAACTTAGATTACAACAAACATTCTGATTGATTTTTTAATTGGTTAGCGGTAAAACCTGTAAATTAATCTAATAATGAATATTTTTATGACTGAAAATCAGGTTGCACAATTTATAAATGATGAGTAATTTAAAACTTTAATAAATAATTTTTCACTGATATTTAAGTTTCTGCACAATTAAAAGTGGTTTTCTGAAAGATCTTTTGCATTGGTATTAATAACGTCATTCGTTAACATTTTTATTCTGCTGGTCTATATTCTTTGCTGACGCCGCAATTGAATCAGTGTGAATAGGCAGCATTGTCATTATTATATTTTTCTGTTTGTTGTTGGTGATGGGCGGCTGACACTGAGTAAGTGGCGAAACATCAAGTTTTATGCAAGATTATTTCTGATTGTTAGGTAAAGGCAGGTAAATTTATGTTTCGTCTTAGCTGGCAGAGATGTTTGCGACAGGTTGGTTAATCTGTGAATGTGATGATGTAATGTGAGTGGAAGATGGAGATTATTTCAGGCATTTGTGACAAGCACTAGTCAAGTATTGGGGAATTTTATCGGTTAGTCCCGCTCTTTTTGGATTGAGTTGCAGCTTCAGCAAATGGTGAAATTTAGTATTGTCGTAATCTGATATTGATAAATTATTTATTATATAAATAGACTCATACTATATGTATACCTGAAATTTAGTTATTTACTGATTATGATCTATTATTACTCTTTATACCTAGCTAGGCACTAAGCATTATGAATGCGTTGATTAACTAGATTATTAACTTAATAAGCTAAGATGAAGTGTTGGGTTATCTTTTGTGTCTGCTAATTTAAGTGAATATTTATCATTAAGAATATGGAAGTTGTCACCTTGATGAATCCTAATTGTGGTTTCGTTTTCAAAAGTATAATGTTATTCTTATTTGTGCAAAGATGGATGGTAAGCTGCATCTATTTAATCTAATTTAAAATCAATTAAATCTATATTATTCCTCAATAATGGATATTTTGCATTTCCCGGGCCATCATTTAATGTAGATGGCTGGAAGGATTCCTTTTATATCCTTTAATAAGGTCTTGATTTTTTCAGACAATGGTTAGGAACATATGCTTGCCAAACGACTTTTAATGATTCTCGTTTGGGCATTTTATTCCACCGAATTGACCATTCACCTTGAAAATGCATAAGCTTTTTGTCTTCTGCTAAATGATTAATCCAAGGTATATTGGGTTGCTCTCCCTTCAACCACAAGACCATTGTGCCATTCTGATGTAGACGATGCTTACTCATCCATGGTGAATAGTCGGCATTACCAGAAATCATCACAGACGGTGCAAACTTTGAATAAGAAGCAACTAATAATATTGGCCAGTCGGAACCAGTAACGCTATCCAATTGGCACGAAGATAAGGATTGCCATTGCTCATCAGCTTGTTTTGCCAAAGCAGCTTGAGGCCAATCCATGCGAGAGGGCTTATGCCGTATACGGGCACCAAAACTAATATAAATGATCATTAATAATGTCACGGTTATTGCCCAGACAGAAATGCCTCTCACCAATAAATTATATTTATGTGGTGTTAATACTTGTTCTGGGATCATGGCTGCAATAATCAAGCCTGATAGTCCCCACATCGGCATTCCCCACATATCACGCAGCCCAACTGCAAAAACTAATGCTACTACCACCAGCATTATGGTAGGGAATAATCCCATCCATAGCAAAAAAAACCAATCATTTTGGCGCATTGTCTGACTATGCTGTTTGTAGGATAGGCGTGTTTGGGTGAATAATAAAATAATTAATATAGGTAAATGGTTGAGTAATTGTGTAGCAAGATAGCCAAGCGCGGCAAAATGACCATTTCGACTGGCATCTTCGGCAGAACGAGCTGAAGCATAAGTTAATGAAATCCAGTCATGTTGCACCAACCAGTATAAATTAGGAGAAAATACAGCAATGGCAATGAAAATAGCCAACCAAGGTTTGAAACTCAGCCACTTACTGCGATAGTGGGTTAATAATGAGTAAATCAATATACTGGCCAGCAATACGACCACGGTATATTTGATCAGCATACCAACACCAGCTAATAATCCAAAAGCTAACCATTGTTGCCAGCGATCATATTTTATTGCTTTATAGAAAATATAAACCAACCCAAGCCAAATCGGCATTTGAGCAATATTGTGATTAAACTCTAGTGATGGCCAAGTGTAGTAAAAAATTGCCAGCAAAAACTGAGCCCCAATAAATGCTCGTTGGCGATTCATTAGCTGTAAGCCGATCAAATAAGCTAACCATAAACTTAATGCTATAGTGCATTGACTGAGCAAATATGGACCAATATGACCAAATACATGATAAAACGAATACAAAACCCAACTAGATAAAGGAGGATGTTTATAGTAGCCCCATTGCCATTCACGCCCCCAATAAATACCTTCAGGTACATCTAGCGGGTAGCTAGCAGAAAGTAAAAATGGGGCAACTACCCAGATAATAAAGTATAGAATTAACCATATAGGTAGTTTAGTAGAAAAAGTTTTTGCTGGCATAAAAGGTGTTTTATTTTGGAGTAAGGCTAAATTATAATAGGCAAATATTGAATCAACAAACTGAGCAAAATCTTATTTATGATTTTTGCCTTAACAGCAATTGAATTGCAATTAGTTATGCAATCCCAGTTAAATCTGAGATTGCAAAGTAAAAAATGATTTCAATAAAATACAAATGGAAACAAGAAAACCAGTCAAGCTACGCTGAACTTAGTGCTAATCTTATCCGACAAAATTAATTCCAACTCATCTCCAGATTGAATTGCTGCTACCCCCGCGGGTGTGCCGGTATAGATGATATCCCCTGCCTGTAAGCCATAAATTCTGGACAAGTAACTAATAATATACGCACAGGAAAACATCATGTGTTCAGTATTGCCTTGCTGGCGTGTTTGGCCATTAACATTTAAATAAAATTTCTCAGCATTAATATTTTCTACTTCTTCTGGACTAATAAAATGAGAAAGACAGGCCGAAGTTGGAAAACCTTTTGCTTTAGTCCATGGCAGCCCTTTAGATTTGAGCTGATTTTGAATATCACGGGCAGTTAGGTCTAGACCGATGGCATATCCGCCAATATGATCCATCGCTGATTCCTGAGTAACATTAAAAGCATCTTTTTTAATATAAACGACTAATTCACATTCATGATGTACATCCTGGCTAAAATCAGGCAATCGGATCATTTCTCCAGTTTGTATCAAAGCAGAGCTTGGTTTAAGAAATACTACAGGTTCACTGGGATTAGCATTTTTCAATTCCTTTACATGGTCCAAATAGTTGCGCCCGATGCAAAATATATTCCCTAAAAAAACTTCCTGTCCTGCTAGGTTAATTTTTTTCATAATGTTTGCCACTGGTTATAATAATTGAAAGTTATAAACATGATATTTTTATTCTACCGGAAATAAATCTATAGCACTGTGCTAATCAAAAATATTTTTCGAAAAAATTTAAAAATCCTTTTTTAAAATATAATTTATAAATGTATTAGTCTTTTAGTTAAACGCCTTGGATTAAATCAAGGAAATAAATTTATACATGGTGCGTGATTATTTCCTGTCTAAACGGTTTATAACTATACAGCACCAAAATAGAAAATTCTCTATCATATAAGCAAAAGGATTTAATTATCAAACCAATAACACCGTATTAATGTTTGTTTAGATAAAAGAAACCATAGCATTTATTCTTGTAAGACAGTTTTGCCGTCTATCTGTTATGCGTAATTCAATTTTTTATAAATGGCGGTAAAAATACGGTGTTAGCGATTCTTCAGATATTAAATGTTTACAGGTATTGGAAACTGAAATCATCACTTTCAGCTATGGACAGAGGTATGACAATCACTCAATTTATTTTAATGGTCATAAGTTGCACTAGTGTGCTCTTAAGGTACTGTGCTTACGGTTATTAACTTAAGTTACCAGATATTCGGTAATGCTATCAGCGCTATTACAAGCATTTAGTTAGGGAGTTTGCTGAGTGTTTTATTTTAATAGTGTCCAAGCATATTGGTATGTGTTTACCGGTGTATTATGAGCCAAAGTTTCATTTTAAGCTAAGCTGTAAACAATGTATTCCACCACCAATTCCAGAAAAGCTATTGGCACACAATAAACTGTGGGAATGCTACTCAATGGTTCGCATGTGTTACCGCAGTTACAATTAAAGCTTAATATAATCGATAACTTTATTCGTGAGGCATTAGGATTGATATTGCATTTCAGTCTAGCAGCAGCAAGAACTGTCTACCTACCGCCGAGATAAACTGGCTTTATATTAAGTTATCCATACAAAATATGTGTTGCTAGTAGGCCAAAATTTGTTGTAAACATGTTGACGGATTGAGCACATTCATTTGGTATAATTATACAATACCACAACCCTATAACCTTGATTAAGACGGGTATATAGAACGATTTAAACGTATCTATCACACAGAGAAATTGGTTATATATATTTTTACTAATATTTAGAACAAGCAAGCAAACTCACTGAGAGATGACTCATAATTTACAACAATGCATTATTATCAATATTTTTAATCCTAATTATATTCTTCTCAAACATATTTAACTTTATAAATTTAAATCAACTGCAAATGCGACTGATTTTACTTATTTGATGGCTTGGTTTAGCCTACAAGATAAAGCATTAGCTTGATTATTAGTTGCTTGAGCGATTAATAGACTAGGACTAAACTCTGTTGCATTTGATAAAACAGATCTTATAAATTGTTTGATCGGAATAAAATAAGCTGAATCCATTGTGCGGATCCAGCTTTTTATGGTTGTGCTCTAGATTATATTTGCACTAGGCAAATATTGTATTTAGGGCACTATTTACGGTTTTAAGCAGATTTTTTGCCTGTAGCAGCAGCAATCGCCAAATTTTCATTGCGGTTTAGTGCAACGCTGGTAACGCCAGCTGGAAATACAAGATCAGACAAGTGGCGAATTTCACCAGCACTAATGGTAGCGACATCCAGATCCAATGCAGACGGAATGTCTTTAGGCAGTGCACTGACTTCAACGCTGGTTGTCAACAAAGAAACACGGCCACTTTGTAATTTTTCAGCAGGAGAAATAGCTGCATTTACCAAATGCAATGGTACACGGATATTAACCGGTTTTTTAGCATCAACCGCCTGAAAATCAATATGTTGTACCTGTTGTTTGAATGGGTGCATCTGGAAATCACGAATGATGACGTTATGCGCTTTGCCATTAACATCCAGTTTGATAATCGCAGTATGAAATGATTCTTTTTCTAATGCATACCATAAGGTACGATGATCTACTGTAATGGCTATAGGTTCAGTACCTTCACCGTATAAAACGGCAGGTACTTTACCTTCGCGACGCAGGCGGCGGCTCGCACCAGTGCCCTGTGCTTCACGGATTTCTGCTTTAATTTCGTATGACATATACTACTCCAAGGTTAATATTGCCGCCATCGGCCGCGACCAGCTTAAGACGGCTTAATGTTACGGGAGAAATAATGCTCCCGGTATGGCCACATCCTCGTTAAAGAGGTATGACACGGATTCTTCATTGCTAATGCGCCGCACTGTTTCGGCTAAAAGTCCGGATATACTTACCTGGCGGATACGGTCACATTTTTTAGCTTCTTCTGATAGTGGAATGGTGTCAGTAATGACAACTTGATCGATTTCAGAAGAAGCGATACGTTCTATTGCTGCACCAGAAAAAACCGGATGGGTTGCGTAAGCCAGTACACGTTCAGCACCCCGCTCTTTCAAGGCTGATGCGGCTTTACATAAGGTATTGGCGGTATCAATCATGTCATCAATAATCAGGCAGGTTCGGTTCTGAATTTCTCCAATGATATTCATCACTTCAGCCACATTCGCTTTTGGGCGACGTTTATCTATAATGGCCAAATCAGTACCCAATGTTTTCGCCACAGCACGAGCACGAACCACTCCGCCAATATCAGGACTGACAACAGTGAGGTTATCAATGCGCTGTTTTTCAATATCATTAACTAGAATTGGCGTAGCATAGATATTGTCTACCGGAATATCAAAAAAACCTTGAATCTGGTCAGCATGTAAATCAACAGTTAACACGCGGTCTATACCAGCAGAATACAGCATGTTTGCCACAAGTTTGGCCGAAATTGGTACCCGCACAGAACGCGGGCGTCGATCCTGTCGTGCATAACCAAAGTATGGAATAGCAGCGGTGATACGACCAGCTGAAGCGCGCTTGAGTGCATCGGCCATGGTCAGTATTTCCATAAGGTTATCGTTTGTTGGTGAACAGGTGGGTTGCACGATGAATACATCACGTCCGCGGACGTTTTCGAGCAATTCTACTGCAATTTCACCATCAGAAAATTTACTTACTGAAGCTCGCCCAAGAGATATATCAAGATGTCTGGCGACATTGTCAGCCAATGCCGGATTAGCATTGCCAGTAAACACCATTAAACTATCGTATGCTGCCATTTCTTCTGTACCTGAATTGTGTTTAGATTTGGTGTAAGTTGCGTGAGGTAGATTTAACATTAATCGAACACTTTATGTTAGTCATATTAACATGTCGCCGTGATAGCACACTTAACATTTTACCAAAATTACTGATTCGAATAATCAGGACTATCATAGCAATCCTGCCCCGTTTAGTCTGCTTATGTCCGACCAACATAATCACACATGTACTCTTGCCCGATCATCAACAGTACTACCCTATTTACCTTAACTGGTCACCTTCAGCATGAATATATCTTAAACCGACATTCATGCTGAGTCGGTTAAACCCTTAGGTAATAAAGTAAAAACTTCCACCCACTCCAGTTTTTGTGTTAATCCAATATCAATACAGCTGGTATTCCTATCATCTGATCGACATTACGCAAATTGTTTCATTTTAGATGCCGCCATGTGCAGCACCTTAAATTTCTGATTTACAAAGTCAGCTAATTTACCAGACCCGTGTTGAACAGATTATATCATTTCTGATAATGGGCATCGGATTTTATGCTAACTTTCTCTATTTTAACATTAAATAAGCGTGTAAGTAGACTTACACGCTTATTTTTTGTGGCTGGGGAGGTAGGATTCGAACCTACGCATACCGGAATCAGAATCCGGGGTCTTAACCACTTGACGACTCCCCAAAAGTTATTGTTTAAGTGTGGCTGGGGAGGTAGGATTCGAACCTACGCATACTGGGATCAAAACCCAGTGTCTTAACCACTTGACGACTCCCCAACTACACATATCATTTATAAAATGGATGCCTATTTAATGAAGCAACGCAATATGCCTGATATGCGCTTGAAACTTGGTTGTATACAGCATGCGCCGCATTTTCACAATCAAAAGCCAGAAACACACATGATCCTGAACCACTCATCATTGGCTTACCAAATTCTGCCAATACGTCCAGTGCATTTTTGACTTCTGGGTATTCAGCTATGACAACACTTTGCATATCATTGCGCCAATGCTGTCTCGCTTGAAAGTCTGGCATTATCCGTGGCGTTGAATTCCGTGTCAAGTCTTTATGTGCAAATATTTGCGCGGTACTAACATGCACGGATGGCTTGACAACAACATACCATTGTTTTGGAATTTGAATTTTAGTCAGTTTGTCTCCAATACCTTGTGCAAAAGCAGTCTCTCCGAAGAGGAAAAATGGCACATCGGCACCTAATTGCACGCCAAGTTTGACTAATTGGGTCTGATTCAGATTCAGTTGCCATAATTTATTTAAAACCAATAGCACCAATGCTGCATCGGAACTCCCTCCACCTAGTCCTCCGCCTATGGGGATATTTTTTTGCATCCACATATCCACACCCAGCATCTCACCATGCGGTTGTGGTAGTAATTTTGCTGCTCGTACAGTTAAATCTTGTTGCGGCCGCACGCCTATTGTTGGCGTACGTAGACGGATTTTTCCGCTTTTGTTTACTTTAAACCAGATACGATCATAGAGACTGATCAACGTAAATACGCTTTCCAGCAAATGATAGCCATCGTCACGCCTGCCGATGATACGCAAATCTAGGTTAAGTTTAGCTGGGGCCAAAAAGCTTTGTGCATCAGTCGGCACTTGGAGATTATGCTGATCCATTGACACTATTCACTTTGTTTCTGACGTAACTCACATTGAGAAAGTTTATCTGTTGTCTGCGCGTATTCATCAAACACAAGCTTGATGTCAAAACGCTGATTATTGAGCTTGACGATACGTGGCGTATTACTATCTTTTGTTAACTGTCGATGTATTCGCCAGCCTGATTGCAGCAGGCTACCATCAGGCATTATTTTATGCGGTTCGCCTTTAATCCAATATCCCTGTACCCACTGGTTCAGATGATCAAATGGCAGGGCAAATCCCAGCATACGCTGACTGAGTTCTTCTACACTGGCTGCGGTGGTTATTTGTCCATGACTATCTTCAGCAATAACGCCCTGCTGATCACGACACAACACCCCAATACTGTTGCCCAATGGTGTATTGACTTCTATGGTTTGCACATTATTCAGACTTTGCCAGCTAAAATTTGCATATGATCCCTTGTCATCATCCACAACAGCTAGCCGACCACTGCTATCAAATTCATTAGATACTGCTGCGTCTGCAACATGCCAGTCAGTAGCGGTCGCTCTTTTTACTGAGAATAAGTTATTACATGCGCTTAATATTAAGGTACTGACACCAATGATTAGTAGCTTACTGTGCAGTCGAAGCATTTATTTTCCATTAATTGCTTATATAGTCTGTTCATATTAGTTCAGAATATAGCAAAGCAGTATTAATTTGATCATTCTTTGCATGCTTTGTCTATCAATGAAATCATATTAGGCAGGGAAACCATTACTTATTTTTGATCTATTTCCTCTTTATTGCCATATTCAGGTTTGCCTGCCCATGATTTAAATCACAATAATTATGATTTATTTGTTTTCAATTCGGTAATTCAAGTAACTCTTCCGGCATAATGGCAAATTTTTTCAGTGTGCGCATTAATTCACCTGAATCACCTTCTTTGTTGCCCAACCCTTGTGCCCATATCTGCCGTGCTTCTTGACGCTGTCCCTGCTGCCATAATACTTCACCTAAATGAGCCGCCACTGTAGCTACTGGCAAATCATTGTACGCTGAACGCAAAAAAGGTATGGCTTTATTGACGTCGCCATTTAGATAATAAGCCCAGCCTAAACTATCTTTGATAACAGCTGAATCGCTATTGAGTTTATATGCATGTTGCAAAATCCGTAAAGCTTCTGACCAATGCTTTTTGGGCATATATAGTAAAGCATAGCCAAGATCATTCCAACCTATGGCATCTTCTGGGCTGCGTTGTACATAGATACGATAATCTGCAATGGCTGCTTTATACTGATGCAACTGAATAAAATAGGCTGATCCTCGCATATAGATAATCATTGCTGCTATTCTATCTTCGGAATTTTTTTCCGCTTGATCAAGCATTTCCGTTAGTTTTTGAATATATGCTTGTGTAGACAGCGTTTTTCTATCGATTTCGATAGTTAATATTGTAATATTAAGTTTATCGAAAACAGTCAAGGAATCTTGGTGTTGCTTTAACTGTTGTAACCATTGCTGTGCAGCAGCATAATTTCCGTTGTCTACTGCTATCATACCCATCAGATAAGCTTTATCCGCCAGCATTTCGTTATCGGATATTTTCTCCAGCCATTTAATCGCATCGTCCCTTTTCTCTTGTTGATAATACCAAGAAGCTGTCATGATAGCAGTGATATTCCTCTGTTTTGCAGAACCAGAGAGCATTAATTTATTTACATTGCCAAGGAAAGTTTCTTCAGAAACATTATTAAAATAACCAGCTAAGACTTTTCCCAATAAAGCTTTATTGTTTACTTCTACCTTGGAAACACTATTTCGAGTCGTGGTCAGGCTAGCAGGTTTAATGCCATGCTGCTTTAATATTTTTTGTAAAACCTGGTGATCACTTTGTTGCGCGCTTAGGCCTTGCGCCCAGATCTGTAGGGCTTTTTCTTTTTGATCTAATTGCCAGTAAACTTCACCTAAATGGGCAGCCACTTCACTTTCTGGCTGATTGGTATAGGCATATTCGAGTAAAGGCAGTCCCTTTTCACTGGTTCCATTCAAATGATATACCCAACCTAGACTGTCATTGATTGCAGGAGACTGACTATCCATCTGATAAGCTCGTTCCAACAAATCCTGCGCTTCCTTCCAGTAGGATTTTGGCATACTCAGCATGGTATAACCCAATGCGTTTAATCCATCAGCCTGATTAGGCCGCATAGCCACATAGCGTCGTAAATCTTTCAACGCCTTGGCCGGTTGATTGAGCTTATCTGCATAAAGAAGTCCTCGTAGATAAAGTAAAGGCGGCAAGTTTGTTTCACGCTGACTGGCCTCAGATTTTTCTGCCTGAGCCAAATCTTTGGTTAACTGTATTTCGTATTGTTGTGGTGTTAAAGATGAACTATTAATGAAGGTTCTTAAACGAACCAGATCAGAAGGATCAAAAAATGTAGTTTGATTTTGAGCTGCTTGTGCTTTATTCAACCAATTTCTGGCCAAAGTCCAACGTTTTTCGTCACTTTCAACAGAAGCCATCAGTATGGCTTGATCAAATTTGTATGTTGGGTCAGTCACATGTTTCAGCCAAGAACGAGTTTTAGTAAAGTTATGCTCGTCATAAAAACGCATTGCGGCAAGCATCGCCGCTTTGCTGCGCTGATTTTGATTACCCAGTTCAACTGCTTTTTGTGCGTAAGATACAATGGTATCTGTAGATTGCCGCTGACTGAGCGCAAGATAAATGGCTTGTAAATACAGATCTGCGCTTTTGCTTTTGGCTAACAGTGGCTGTAAGGTCAGATAGGCTTCTTGCAGTTGGTTATTTTTGATCAGTATTTCTATATATAGGCTTTGCCATCGCGCTGAGAGATTGTTCATCCCGGCTTGTCGATAAAATTCGACTAAGTACTGTGGCTGTTTGATATTAATTAGGTTTAAAGTTAATTGTGTGGCCGGAATTATATCATTATCTAGTACTGACAACTGCTGCAAGGCTTTCATGGTCTGTGCTTTATGTGCACCAGTTACCCCGTAAATAGCATCAGCAATCATGGCTTCTACCATATCCGGATGCGCAATAGCCATTTTATGAATAGGTTGATTCAACTCATCGGTGGCATTCAGATTTTTTAGACGAAATTGAGCCAGCAATAAGAACATGCGGCGTAATTGATATTCATTGGCAGTAGATAGAGTACTATCCATATATTTCAGTAGTTGCGGTACATCATTCTTAGCAAGGGCCAATTCCCATAATAGACGCTGTTTGTCTGCACTATCTTTAGGATCTATTGTTTGCCAGTTTTGGGCAATTTCTTCGGCAACTTCAATTTTATTGGCGCCAAGAGCAATTTCCATTAAACGCTCAGCTAAGGCAGGATCTTGCGTCCGTTTCAAAATTTTCATGTTTGTAGCCAATGCAATATCGCTTTTACCCTGAATATTTATCAGTTCACTGGCCAGTAAGGTAAAAATATCATTGGTACGCTGAGCTATCGATAAATTACGCTGTAAAACTGCTTGCTCTTTAGGTGAAGCGATGTCATTAACTCGTTTGATTTTGGCCTGGATCGGAGCCATAGTTTTTTTATTGTCTGTTTGACTATCCGCATAAGTGGTGCCAGCCACCATCAGACTTAGTACAAGCGGAGTGAGACGATGAATCCAACAAAGCATTAAACTTCTCCAAATTGCTAATTGGTTATGTTCGTCATTATTTATTTAACAAGCTTCTGTATTACTTCGGCTTTGCTCAACAATGACTATCAGGACTTTAGGGTATTTTAAATTATCTTTGCATGCTTGATAATTATTTATTTGGCTGTAATAAACGATTTTCGCGAGTCAGCAATGATGATTTGGAACCATATTTAAATCCGAATTTAGTATTTTACTTTAACATACTCGGTTTATTTGTGCAGGATAACATTGTTTTAATATGACTGTATTAAGCTAAAATAGCAAAGTTATTTTTATTATGTTGTATAATTCCTAATTTACTGTTTAATCATTAGCATGCCTGAATTACCAGAAGTTGAAACCACCAGACGTGGAATTGAGCCTTTTATTATTAATCAACAGATTAGTAATGTTATTTTGCGTCAGCCAAAACTACGGTGGCCAGTCAATCCAGACTTGGCTGATCAACTCAAGGGCAAACAAATTATATCGGTCAAACGACGAGCCAAATATTTGTTATTAGAGACGACTGCCGGCACGCTGATTATGCATTTGGGTATGTCTGGCAATTTACGCGTGTTTACCTACAATCATGTACCAGAACTTCAAAAACACGATCATCTTGATATTGAATTTACCAATGGTTCAATATTACGCTTTCATGATCCACGTCGTTTTGGCGCAGTATTATGGTATGTTGGTGCGATAGAACACCACTCTTTACTGGCAAGGCTTGGCCCAGAACCGCTGTGTGGGGATTTTGATGGCCATTACTTGCAAAATAAGCTTGTCAATCAAAAGCGTGCCATCAAGCTAGCAATCATGGATAACAAGACTGTAGTTGGTGTTGGAAATATTTACGCTAATGAGGCATTGTTTCGAAGTGGTATACTTCCAACCACACCAGCCATGAATTTGAGTATAGCGCAAACTCTCGAACTTGCCCAAAGCATCAAAGACGTATTACAAGAGGCCATAGCAGCTGGAGGAAGTACCTTGCGTGATTTTATCAACAGTGATGGTAAAAGCGGATATTTTCAGTTTCAGCATCATGTTTATGGGCGCACAAATGAACCTTGCCAAAATTGTGGCCAATTAATAAAAAAGATCGTTTTGGGTCAACGCAGTAGCTTTTACTGCCCAATTTGTCAGAAATAAATTATGAAATCTAAACAACAAACTTTTTTTCTTACACGCTGTTGGCGTATGGTTAATTTAATTTGCTGGTTAGTACATACGCTTTGGCGGGTGCGATTTTTAAAAAATAAGACGCTAGCGGAACGCAATAAGGAATTGATTTCCATTTCTGAAGATTTTCTGCAAGTGATCAATGTGCATATTAAGCTAAACAATACTCCTTCAGATAAAGCCCTTATGCCATGGCTCACCGTAGCTAATCATGTTTCAATGATTGATATGTTTGTGCTGATGAAATATATCCCGGGCGGATTTATAGCCACTAAAAATATCAGAAAATGGCCAATTTTGGGCAATCTAATCACTAATGTCGGCACGGTTTATATTAATCGTCATTCCCGTCAAGATATTACACCAGTTAGCCAAGCTATCGAAAAAGCATTACGATTAGATAAAAACGTATTATTTTTCCCCGAAGCTTATACCTCACCCGGACTAGATACATTACCTTTTAAAGCCGCCTTATTTCAAGCCGCAATTGATGCTCATGTACCGGTTCAGGCTGTGGCATTACGTTACTATGACGGATCTGATCGCTCAGACAAGGTAAGCTTTGCCGGCAGTATCAGTGTATTAAGGAGTATCTGGCAGATCACTTCAATACCTGAGATTTTGGTTAAAGTCGATTTTGCACCTTTATTAAATATTGGTGGCGATTGTGAAGCAGACCGTTATGATCTTAAAAAACAAGCAGAACAATTTATTCGTGACAAAGTTCTGTCTGACAGTCCATTAAAGGAACAAACTCAGATTACGGCCAAGCAGTAATTTTATGGCGCTAGCCTTTGTCGGATCCATTGCTTATTCTGCCGAATATATTGAATACGATCATGCAATCGGCTGGGACGCCCTTGCCAAAATTCAAATTGATCAGGTATAAGCCGATACCCACCCCAATGCTGCGGACGTGGCACAGCCAGCAAATATTTCGCGGCAAATTTGCTTGCGCGTGTCATCAACTCAACCTTACTGCTTATGACTTCGCTTTGCGGACTTGCCCAAGCTCCTATACGACTGTTATAAGGTCGTGAATGAAAATATTCATCTGAATCTAAGGCATTTAGCTGACGTACAACTCCTTCAATCCTGATTTGTCTTTCGAGTTCTGGCCAGAAAAACGTTAAGGCGGCAAATGGGTTCTGTGCCAGCGCTCTACCCTTGCGACTTTGATAATTGGTAAAAAACACAAAACCTTCTAAACTGGCTTCTTTTAATAACACTATACGCGAACTTGGCCGACCATTTTCTCCGACAGTAGCAATATTCATCGCAGTTGGTTCATTGACTTTAGCATGTATGGCATCAGACATCCACTGTTGAAACTGCTCCAATGGCTGTATACAACAATCTTGCTCATTTAATTTCTGACTACAGTAGTCTTGACGAATATCACGTAAATCCATATTGTTCATTTATCTCATTCAAAATTAATTTTAAAAAGCGGGCAATATTCTGTTGTCAGCTGCTATCTCAAGGGATTTGGCGTATAATTGGCTATTTTTTATCTACTGAATTATCGTTATAGATAATTCAGATCGTTACATTAAATAAATATCGTACCTGTAGCTGCGGGTAAGCGCAAATAACACCACTAAATATGTCTTTAACCGTTATCGGACTGAATCATGAAACAGCCACTGTTACTGTACGCGAACGGCTGGCTTTTCCATTAGCTACTTTGCCAGACGCTCTAATCTCATTGAGCACGCAAACACTGATTTCTGAAGTAATGATACTGTCTACTTGTAATCGGACTGAAATTTATTGCATCGGTGATGCTTCTAGTGTCTTATCATGGTTGGCTGATTATCAGCATTTAGATTTAACTGAATTTGCTTCTTCCTTGTATCAATATAAGGACGAGCTGGCGGTGCAGCATGCCTTCAGAGTAGCCTGCGGGCTCGATTCGATGGTTCTTGGTGAACCACAAATTCTTGGTCAATTAAAAAAAGCTGTTCATACTGCCCAGTGTCAGCATACTTTAGGACGAAAATTAGCAGCACTTTTTCAAAAAACATTTGCAGCAGCCAAAGAAATCCGTACGATAAGTGCTGTTGGCGAAAACTCGGTTTCGATGGCTGCGGCTGCAGTTAAATTGGCTAATCAGATTTTTCCAGATATCTCTGCTTTAAATGTCTTGCTTATAGGGGCTGGAGAAATGATCGAATTGGTGGCTCCCTATTTTGCCGCTGAGCATCCGCAACATTTAACTATTCTGAATCGTACACTTAGACGTGCAAATGAAATTTGCCATAAACTGGGCAACTCGGCCAAAGCCCATTTATTGAGCAAACTGCCGGATATTCTGGCGGAATATGATATTGTAATTTCATCTACGGCCAGTCCCTTTCCAGTCATAGGCAAAGATTTGGTAGAACAAGTCTTGAAAAAACGACGAGGCATGCCAATGTTTTTTCTTGATTTAGCTATACCACGCGACATTGAAGCACAAGTATGCGAACTAGATGATGCTTATCTGCATACTGTCGATGATCTGGTTAGCATCATACAACATGGTCAGGATGCTCGCAAACAGGCAGCAACTGTAGCTGAGCAGATGATTGCTGAAAAAGTGAGACAATACATTAACTGGCAGCAATCAAGCCACATCGTCCCTTTAATTCGCAAATTGCAGGAACAAGGCGAATTGAATCGCCAGCGTATTTTAGCTAAAGCTCAGCGACGTTTACGCAAAGGTATGCCAGTTGAAGATGTTCTAAATCGTCTAAGTCATGAGCTGACTAATGCGTTATTGCATGCGCCAAAACGTAGCTTAAATAAAGATGGACAGCTAAACCTAGAACTGGTTTCCGCTATAAGCCATATTTACCATTTAGAACAATGAAAAGAGAAAATAAATGTGATTTGCCGGAATGAATTAATCAGTAAGTATATAATCTCTAATATTTAAATTAAAACCAATCACCCAATTGAATAAATATGAAACCATCTTTAATTGATAAATTAATTCACCTGACACAACGACATGAAGAAGTAACTGCCTTATTAGCTTCACCAGATGTAACCAATAATATAGATCAATATCGGCGTTTGACTCGTGAACACGCCGAACTGACACCGATAGTAGAAACTTACGCCAGATATGTGCAGGCTCAAACAGATCTGACCGCTGCAGAAGAAATGCTAAATGATCCAGAATTAAAAGAATATGCTAATGAGGAAATAACTGCGGTCAACGCTCTGATTCAACAACTTGATGGCAAATTACAGAAATTATTGCTACCTAAAGATGAAGATGACGATAAAAATATTTTCATCGAGGTTCGTGCCGGCACTGGCGGAGATGAAGCAGCTTTATTCGCTGGTGATTTGTTACGAATGTATACACGCTTTGCCGAACGTATGGGATGGCAGGTAGAAATAGTTTCCGCCAGTGAAAGTGATTTGGGTGGGTATAAAGAAGTTATTGCCCGAATTGCAGGTTTGGGCGCTTACAGCCAGCTAAAATTTGAATCAGGTGGACACCGAGTTCAACGGGTACCAACGACCGAAAGTCAAGGGCGAATTCATACCTCTGCATGTACGGTGGCTATTATGCCAGAAGCTGATGAAATCGCAGAAGTTGAACTCAACACTAATGATCTACGTATAGACACCTTCCGCGCTTCTGGAGCAGGTGGACAGCACATTAATAAAACGGATTCTGCCGTGCGTATTACCCATATACCAACGGGTATGGTAGTAGAATGTCAAGATGGTCGCTCTCAGCATGCAAATAAAGCGCAAGCGATGCGCGTTTTGGCTTCGCGTTTGTATGAGCAACAAAAGCATGCAGCTCATGCTAAAGAAGCGGCAGAACGTAAAAGTCTGATCGGCAGTGGTGATCGCAGTGAACGTATTCGTACCTATAACTATCCGCAGGGACGCGTTACCGATCATCGTATTAATCTTACTCTACACAAGCTTGATTTCATCATGGATGGCGATTTAGGTGAATTAACACAAGCTTTGATCGCAGAACATCAAGCTCAACAATTGGCAGAATTAAGTAATAGTAATTAAGTACAATCAAGAAAAAACTGGCCGGGAAAAATTGGCCAGTTTTTTTTAACCTTCTACCTGACTCTAAAAACCTTCTATTATTCCATGTAACATTGAGCCGTAAAACAAAAAACAGATTGCAGCTATAGCCAAAACAATACCGGCAGCATTGAAGCCATTGATTTTTTCCTTAAATAATACACTACCAACTAATGTAGCCAGTATAATCACACCTAAATTCATCCCTGCAAATACCAATGATGGATTATTCTGCATATGCTGATGCGCTTTAATATAAAACAGAATATTACCAAAATTCAGTCCACCCAACATCAGCCCAGATAAAATACTGGCTGCGTTCCAACGCGTTTTTCGCATACAAAGATAAATCATGAGAAAAATAGCCGCTAGAATAAAGGCCACAAACAAAGTTGGTGCAAACTCCTGCCCAGCTTTTGCCATTTGCTTAAATACAATATCCACCAGACCACAGCATAGCCACACCCCAAATAAACACCCTACACTCTTAGCCGCACTAGCGGATTTACCCTTTGAACCATCGTCTTTATAAAGTAAACCAAGTAGCGCCATTAAGGCTAAGGCTATGCCAACAATTTTATTGGCGCTTAGTTGTTCATGAAAAATTAGATAAGATGCCAGTATGGGCAAAAATAAAGATAAGCGCTGAGCAGCATCTGTCTTAATCATACCAACTTGTTCAATTGCCTTACCTATAACAATAAAACCAGCCGGCAAACCGAGCCCCAGAGCCAAAAATAATATCCAATGATACGTATGTATTTGCCAGTTTAGCAATTTGGGTTGTAAAAATATCCAGTTACATACTGCAGCTACCGGATAACTCACTGCAACTGCTTGGGGTATTTCTACACCATTCCTTTGTGATAATTTCAATAAAATCGAAACAGAAACACTACAAATAATACTAATAATCAAAAAATACATACTAACTACCAAATTAAACTTTATTCTATCTATTTGCTAAAAATCAAAATTCTTCTGCGTCCATGTAGCTGTCGCTATAGGTTCGACCAATTGAATTTGTTGCTGCAATTGTCCATTCAGTTTACGCCGGCGTAAACCACATAAATATAATACATAGCGCTTCTGCGCCACAGACATCTTTAACCACAGCAATCGTTCATTGCGACTACGCATACACCCTTTGCAATATCCGCGGTGATTACTTTCACACACACCACGACAAGGGTTAGGGATTTCGAAAAATTCTAATTGTTCCATCCACCAGTACCAACCTGAAAAAAATAGACATACAATCAGACTGCAATCATGACCAAAAATTAACCAGTGACATCATAGAGCATTTTACTTTAGTTATGTTAATAATATTATGTATATAATCTATTTACATTCTTGATCAGAGTGTTTTGCATAGATTTCTCGCTGTTAGGTAGCATGATTTTGCTAAAAATTCCACATAACAGTATTAAAATGTTATAATTGAAGGTTAATTTTTCATCTAAATACCATAACAGTTTAGGGTATACATTCCCATGAGTAAAAACATTCGTAATATAGCGATCATCGCGCACGTCGACCATGGCAAAACCACTCTGGTAGATCAGCTATTGCGCCAGTCTGGTACTTTCCGTGCTAACCAGCAGGTTGATGAACGCGTGATGGACAGCAATGATCTGGAAAAAGAACGTGGTATAACTATTCTTGCTAAGAATACTGCTATCGAATATGAAGGATATCATATCAACATTGTTGATACCCCCGGGCACGCCGATTTTGGTGGAGAAGTTGAACGTGTATTAGGTATGGTTGACTGCGTACTACTTTTAGTAGATGCACAGGAAGGCCCGATGCCACAAACCCGTTTTGTGACTAAAAAAGCGCTTGCACTAGGATTAAAACCGATTGTTGTTATCAATAAAATTGACAAACCAAGTGCACGTCCGAGCTGGGTCATTGATCAGACATTTGAATTATTTGATAAATTGGGTGCCACTGACGAACAATTAGATTTTCCAATTGTTTATGCCTCAGGCCTATCTGGTTTTGCCAAACTGGATGAAAATGACGAATCTAGCGATATGCGTTCGTTGTTCGATACCATTCTAAAATACACGCCAGAACCTGCTGGTGATGCTGAACAGCCACTGCAATTACAAATTTCCCAGCTTGATTACGATAATTATACTGGCCGTCTTGGGATTGGCCGCATTCTAAATGGGCGCATCAAACCCGGTCAGGTAGTAGCCATTATGAATGAGGATAAACAGATTGGTCAGGGTCGTATTAACCAGTTGTTAGGCTTTAAAGGCTTGGAACGTATTCCATTAGAAGAAGCAGAAGCTGGCGATATTGTGACAATCTCCGGTCTTGAAGACATCGGTATTGGCGTTACCATTGCTGATCGTGAACAGCCCAAAGGCCTGCCAATGCTTAGCGTGGATGAACCCACATTAACCATGGATTTTATGGTAAATACAAGCCCACTAGCTGGCACCGAAGGGAAATTTGTAACCAGCCGTCAAATTCGCGAACGTCTGCAAAAAGAACTACTGACCAATGTGGCTTTACGCGTTGAAGACACTGCTGATGCCGATGTATTCCGCGTATCTGGCCGTGGCGAACTGCATTTAACCATCTTAATTGAAAATATGCGACGTGAAGGCTACGAATTGGCTGTTGGTAAACCAAGAGTGGTCTTCCGCGAGATCGATGGAGTTAAATGCGAACCGTATGAAAATCTGACCGTAGATGTGGAAGACACAACTCAGGGTGCCGTTATGGAAGAATTGGGGCGTCGTCGTGGTGAACTGACCAATATGGAAAGTGATGGCAAAGGACGTACTCGCCTTGAATATCGTATCCCAGCGCGTGGTTTGATTGGTTTTCAGGGTGAATTCATGACCATGACACGTGGCCAGGGACTGATGAGCCACGTATTTGATAGCTATGCACCCGTTAAAGCTGAGATTCCGGGTCGACGCAATGGTGTTTTGGTTTCGCAGGAACAAGGTGATGCTGTAGCTTATGCTTTATGGAATCTTGAAGATCGCGGACGCATGTTTATTAATCCCGGTGAGAAAATATACGAAGGGATGATTATTGGTATTCACAGCCGTGATAATGATCTGGTCGTGAATCCACTTAAAGGTAAAAAACTCACTAATGTACGAGCTTCTGGTACTGATGAAGCCGTTCGCCTAACACCACCAATATTAATGTCGCTGGAAGCTGCGGTTGAATTTATTGATGATGATGAACTTGTAGAGATCACCCCGCAAACCATTCGTCTACGTAAACGCTATCTCAGCGAACAGGAACGTCGCAAACACTTTAAAAAACTTGATTAGATGAGGTTTTAGTAAACACAGGTAGCTTATATTAAAGCTACCTGTTTGCTTGTTATCATCAAGTTAATTCGAGAATTCAGACTGCATATTGAAAAAAAAAAATTAAAACCATAATAGTAAGAATTTATTGATGGCTTAGTTGACCGGTCTGATAAAAAAGTTATTGGATTAACCATATCAATCATAACGAATTTTTGGCTTTTCTTACCTATTCTTTTATTGCACATTCATTCTCGAATCCCCATTGTACTGATCCTGATTATTGTGAAGGGTTAAGCTTTTATGAATGCTTTACTGGTCACTCTGGCTATTTTATTACTATGCATTGGACTTTTAGGAACCATCATTCCTGCCTTGCCCGGCCTGCCATTAATGTTTGGCGGAACTTGGCTTCTGGCTCTAAGCAGCAATTATCAGATTATCGGTGTACCTACCTTAATATCATTGGGTATGCTGACTTTATTTGGCTGTTTTATGGATTATCTAGCAGGAATGCTTGGTGCCAAACACAGCGGCGCCAGCAAAAGAGCCATATGGGGCTCATTCATCGGTTCTATTGTTGGCCTGTTTTTTGCTTTGCCTGGCATGTTACTGGGACCCATAATCGGTGCGGCAATCGGTGAATTTATTGCCCGGCGCAATCTTATGGCTGCCGGCAAAGTTAGTTTGGGTACCATGATTGGATTGGTTATTGGTGTAGTGGCCAAAATTGGCTGTGCTTTCGCCATTCTGATTACAATAGCAATTATGTATCTTATTGCTTTATTTTAATTCCTGCTCAGCATTGTCCTTAATTAAATGCTGATATTTCTGAATAATCTGTGTTACAGGCTTGTCTTATATTTGCTTGCCCATAAGTAACATAATAAAACATTTTCAATTCCTTGATAAATTATGCCCGACGATAACTCTTTTCCATTACCCAAAGCCAAGCAGACAGTATATTGGCCCAATCTAAATGCTGGCAGCCTATCCTTGTTGCTACAGCAGTATTTACCAGCCAAAGAAATCAAAATTATATTAACTGTAGACACCGAGCAAGCCATTCGCATTCAGTCTGCTTGGCAATTTTTTGACCCTGAAGCTAGAGTGATGTTTTTTCCTGACTGGGAAACCCTACCATACGAACATTTTTCTCCACATCAGGAATTGGTATCAGAACGGTTAAGTACCTTATGGCAATTAAAAAATGGGTTAGTAGATGTTTTATTACTGCCACTAGCCACGGCGATGCAAAAAATTGCGCCACCGTCGTTTCTTCTCGGTCGCACATTCTGGTTAAACATAGGACAGCAGCTGGATGTAGACGCATTAAAGAATAGCCTGATTGAAGCTGGATACAATCATGTTAATCATGTTGTCGCTACTGGAGAATTTGCCACGCGTGGCGGTATATTAGATATATTTCCCATGGGAAGCGATACTCCGTTTCGGCTTGATCTGTTTGATAATGAAATCGATAGTATCAAAACTTTTGATGCGGATAGTCAGCGTACTTTAACCAGTGTTAATGAAATCCGTTTGCTGCCGGCGCATGAATTTCCTACTGATAGAGACGCACAAAAAATTTTTCGTAGTCGCTTTCGTGAGGAAATCAACAGTGACCCACGTCATGCTACTGTTTATAATGCAGTTTCGGAGGGGCAATTCGGTGCGGGTGTCGAATACTACTCGCCTTTATTTTTTGAAGACGAATGTGTTAGCATATTTGAATATATAAATCAACAGGCGCTTCTGGTGTGTATTGGTGACATTCACACGGAAGCAGCACGCATTTGGCAGGATGTAAAACAACGGTATCTATTGGCACAAGGTGATCCAAACTATCCACCTTTACCACCCCAGTACCTCTTCTTGAGCGAAGACCAGTTTGGAGCCAAGATCAAACCTTTTGCCAAACTGGTGCCACAAATCAGCACAGACTCGTCTTATAGTTTGCCTGTAATTGCCGTCAATCGGCAGGCTGATGATCCGTTACAAGCCTTAAAATCTTTTCTGCAAAAAAACAGCGGGCGAACACTGATATGTGCAGAAAGCCTCGGACGACGCGAAACCATGCTGAACTTTGTGCACGAATACGGAATGCATCCAGCCATCGTTCACAATTGGTCAGATTTTCTTAACAGCACCGCCAAGCTGTGCTTGACTACGGCGCCATTAGCCGACGGATTTCAGCTTCCACAAGCTAAACTAGTGATTATCACCGAAGCAGATTTGTATCATTACATTGCGCGCGGTCGGCAAATACGTCGTAAACACAAAGCAGTTTCAGACGGCATGCTGCGTGATCTGGCTGAAATCAAAATTGGTGATCCGGTAGTACATGAACAGCACGGCATTGGCCGATATCAAGGTTTGGTCACTTTAGATCTTGGTGAAGGCATGTGCGAAATGATGTTACTGGAATATGCGGAAGGTTCACAGCTCTATGTTCCTGTTTCTCAATTACAACTGATTTCACGCTATGCCGGTAAGGCTCAGGAACACATCAGTTTGCATAAACTAGGGCATGGCGCTTGGGATAAAGCCCGACATAAAGCAGCAGAAAAAGCGCGTGATACAGCTGCGGAATTACTCAATCTCTATGCACAACGTGAAGCTCAACAAGGACACAAATTTTCACTAAATGAGATAGACTATCAGGCATTTGCGCAGGGATTTGGCTACCAAGAAACGGAAGATCAGGCTACAGCCATTGCCGCCACCCTAAAAGATCTATGTGCAGAAAAACCCATGGATAGGCTGATATGTGGTGATGTCGGGTTTGGTAAAACAGAGGTTGCCTTGCGTGCCGCATTTGTTGCGGCAATGGCTGGAAAACAGGTTGTGGTACTGGCACCAACGACCTTGCTAGTAGAACAGCATGCCCAAAACTTTACCGACCGGTTTGCTGATTTCCCCGTTAAAGTTGCACAACTTTCGCGTTTTAATAGCAGCAAGCAAACACAAAATATTCTGACTGGACTTGCCAATGGTACCGTCGATATCGTTATCGGCACTCATAAACTGGTTCAACCTGATGTGCATTTTAAAAATCTTGGATTGGTGATCATAGATGAAGAACATCGCTTTGGTGTTCGGCAGAAAGAACAACTCAAACGCTTGCGTGCAAATGTCGATGTTCTAACCTTAACTGCAACGCCTATCCCTCGTACCTTAAGCATGGCTTTAGAAGGGTTGCGTGATTTTTCATTAATTACCACCGCTCCTAGCCGACGACTGGCAGTGAAAACCTTTGTTCGACCTGTAAGTGACGGTTTGATCCGTGAAGCAGTTATTCGAGAATTGAAACGTGGTGGTCAAGTATTTTTCTTGCATAACGAAGTAGCCACTATTGCCAATACCTACGAAAAATTAACCGAACTATTGCCTGAGGCACGCATTGGCGTAGCTCATGGACAGTTACGTGAGCGTGAGCTCGAACAGGTAATGCGCGACTTTCTACAACAGCGCTATAATGTATTACTTTGCTCCACCATCATCGAAACCGGTATCGACATACCTAATGCCAATACCATTATCATTGAAAGGGCAGATAAATTTGGTTTAGCCCAACTGCATCAGCTGCGTGGGCGCGTCGGTCGTTCTCATCATCAGGCTTATGCATATTTACTGATTCCAGAATCAACCACTAAAGATGCCCAGAAACGGCTTGAAGCAATAGAAATTGCCGATGAGCTGGGCGCCGGATTTACATTGGCGATGCAGGATTTAGAAATTCGTGGAGCCGGAGAGATACTTGGCGAAGGTCAATCAGGTGAAATGATTCATGTAGGCTTTACTTTATATACCGAAATGCTTAAACAAGCTGTGCGAAATCTAAAAAAAGGTCGCGAACCAGATCTTGATGCCCCACTTGGCATTACCAGCGAAATAAAACTACATAGTCCTGCATTGCTTCCAGAAAGTTATTGTGCCGATATCCATGCACGTTTGGTTTTATATAAACGTCTAGCCAGTTGTGAAACCGAAGCACAGATTGATGAAATTCATGAAGAGCTGATTGACCGTTTTGGGTTACCAGAGCCAGCAGTATCAACCTTAATTGCCAGCCATCATTTGCGCATACGTGCTACAAAATTAGGCATTACTGCAATAGATGCCAGCAATGAAGCCATTATATTTACCTTTGGAAAACAACATCAGATTAATCCAGCAACCATCGTATCAATTATGCAAAGCGATAAGAATTATCGCCTTATTGGTGCAGATAAATTACGGATTACCATCGTCATAGAAGATGTCCTGCAACGCGTACAGATCATTAAGAACATTATGAAACAACTCAGTGTAAGTTAAAACTTTCATAAATACCGTATAGTCCTTTCTTTAAAACAATAATTATCCTATAAATCAAATACTTAAAATTATTTTCAGATGGGCTAATTATTGTTTAAACGAGAGAGGTAGAAACCCATTAAATCGGTTGACAATTGCATTCCATTTAGGCAATTTTCATAAAGTATTAAAAGCGGATTTACGCAATTTGCTCATCTGGTAATTGGCAAGATTGTTTATGATTGTTCTTTACAATCATCAATCAAATTTAAATAAATCATAACCGTATTGGCGTAACCACATTTTTGCCTGCGCGATTTGCGAAGTATATTGGGCTACCAATGACCAGAAAGCCTGACTGTGATTAGGGTGTTTTAAATGACTCAGCTCATGGATACATACATAATCAATGACATAGTCTGGCGCACCTATCAATCTCCAGTTTAAACGGATACCAGTCTGATTTCGACATACCCCCCAAAATGTTTTGGATTGACTAAGAGCCATTGCTTTCGGCCACAGTTGCATAATCTGCGCCCAATGTCCCAATCGAGTAATCAATTCATTTTGCGCCTGAGCTTTTAACCAATTAACAATTAATTGACGCAGATCTTCTAACGGCAAATCTGGCAATGTAAATCCCAACTGTTGATTCCATAATATAATATTAGTTTGGGAAATTTCATACATATAAGACTGACCACGAAACCAAATTTTCTTGGGCAAGGCCTTGACTGTTTGCTTAATTTGTTGCGCTTGGAGCCAAAATTGGATTAAGTTGTGCTCATTATCACACAACCAGTGCTGCACTTTTTTTAGTGTCAAACAAGACGGAACATTAATGCTAACATTTCCAGCCCGATCAAGCCTTAAAATAATTTTTTTACGAGCACTACGTTTAAACTTTAACTCAATCAGCTCACCATTACGTGCTGTATATTTAAGCAAGGACATATTGATGAATTAACGTGTATAAAAAATGGGGGACAGTATCACAGACAGTATATGCAGATCTTACCCTCAGTATGCGGATAGAACCAAATGTATAGCAACTTAATCAATCAAATTTAAGTTTACATTAGCAATAAATAAAATAATGCAACCAGTTCAAAATTTTATAATTAACATTAGCAGATGCTTAAATCTTCAACTATCCTAATTAAACTTGATAATGAAAATAATTGGCCACATCAAAAAGGATAAAGCGGTGTCGGACTTTGCCGATTTTCAGGTGAAAATGGCCCTACACCTTGAATTTTAACTTGTTCATCTTCAATCCAACTTTCGCAAACCTTGATTAGCTCTTCTGGAGTGGCCGCATCATCATAAGCTATAGGCATGCCGATCACTACAGTGATTTTGCCAGGATACTTAAAAAAAGAATCCTTAGGCCAGAATTCACCACTATTCAAAGCTATTGGTAACAGATTCATCTTCAGGTTTTGCGCCAGACGAGCCGCACCCTTTTTATAAAGACCACGATAACCAGGCTTAATGCGCGTGCCTTCAGGGAAAATACAGATTGACATTCCTCTATCATGACAGATTTTTCCTTGATTAATAATCTGCTGATTGGCAGATCTAGGATTATTACGATCAATACCAATTGTGCCGCGCCATTTCAAAGCCCAGCCAAATATAGGAATCCAAAACAATTCGCGCTTAGCGACAAAAGTCAGATTAGGAAAAAACGCCAACAAAGCCAGAGTTTCCCAGCCAGACTGATGTTTACAACACACAATAATCGGTTCAGTTGGAATATTTTCTCGACCAATAGTTTCATATTTTAAACCGATTATCTTTTCAAGCATCAACAAAAGAGTTTTGGCCCAAATCGCTGTAGACCACATAACTCCTTTAGGAAAGGCGATAGAAAAAATGACAACCCAGATCCACACCAAAGAAAAAATGCATAAACCAAACCAATAGATCAAATTTCTTAATAACAGCATGTCAATCTTCCCTAACCACCTTTTCATCCTGCATGCGACAGAATTTTGCGAAATCCAGCAGATCATCATAGACCTGTGTATCTTCAGGTAATTCCTGCATTTTCAGCGTTTCCTTCCCTTTACCAGTTAAAACCAGCACCGGGTGTCCACCTATTTCATCAATTGCCTGCATATCACGCATACCATCACCCACCAACCAAGTGTTTTCAGGTTTCATGTGCAATCTTTCCAGTATATCTAATAGTAGTCCTGGTTTTGGCTTGCGACATTCACATTTAGCATTCATGGTGTGAGGACAAAACCAGATTCCGCTTAAACGGCCTCCGGCTTTTTGAACGTGCTGATGCAATTTACTATGAACCTCGTTAAGCTGCTGCATAGTCACCCGGTTTAGTCCGATTCCAGACATATTTTCCGCTACTACAACGGTATAACCACTTTGTGTCAGAAAAGCAATTGCATCCATACTACCAGGAATAGGTTTCCACTGATCTGGATTACTGACAGGATCTTGGCTCATTACATTAATTACCCCATCACGATCAAGAATGATCAATTTATTTTTCCCATTTAAAGCCATTGCGTCAATCCTTATCTAACTACCGCAAACTTTGACGCCATTCATGCAGAGCCTGATCAAACACACCCTCAAGCAATATCTGATTAGCATGATTCACTTCTACATGATAAAAACTTTGTAATGCTGGCGTATTCAGAGCCTGAACATAATCCTCCATGAAACGGCCATATCCTTCGTCCTCATCGTCATAATAAAAAAGAGAAAAACGCAGTCCTTCCGCATTAAAATCTCGATCTTCTAGACTTCCAGACATTTGCGTCAGCACAAATTCAGCACCACTGATTTTTCGCGCTTTCAATGCCGCCATATCTTTAGCAGCAAGCTCACACCATTGCGGATTATGCAAATTACGCTGGACAATCCAAGACCAGTAATAGCCCATATGTGTAGCCGCATGTTCCTGCCCTAACAAAGAAGGATAGTCTTCTTCCGTATGAAACATGATACTATCAAGAATCATAAACACTCTTTCAATATGGGTGAAAAAACAATTTGCGCTAAGCCTAATCATTCAGCAAAGCAATATCGGCAACGGCATTCATCTGCTGCGAAAGTAACAGCAATAAAGCTAAACGATTGCGTTTAATCGCCTCATCCTCAGCCATCACCATTACAGCTGTAAAAAAAGCGTCGACTTTTTCCTTAATCCCAGCCAATACAGCCAGAGCTTGAGGAAAATCCTTACTAACCAGAGCAGTTTCAATTACCGGCGCCACTTTTTGAGTAGCCTGATAAAGTTCTTGCTCCTCAACTTCATGCAGCAATTGAGTATTAATAGAAGGTAAAGAAGAAATTTCTGCCTTTTTCAGCAAATTATGCACACGCTTATTGGCCGCAGCCAAAGCACTAGCTTCAGGTAAATATTTAAACGCACTGACAGCTTCTAGACGTGCGGTGAGCTCGCCAAGATTTTCAACTGCCCCACCCATTACGGCAGCAACAACATCCTGCGCATAAGCGTTCTGCAATAGCACTACCAAACGAGCTTGCATAAATTCATAGACGTCTTTTACCGTATTGTCAGCCAGCTGCCCCGTTGGGAATGTATTCACAGCAGCTTGTAACAATGGTCTCAATTTCAGATTATTCTGCATCAGCATACGCAAAATACCCAAAGCGCTGCGACGCAAAGCATAGGGGTCTTTATCGCCGGTCGGAATCAAACCAATACCCCAAATACCAACCAACGTTTCCAGCTTATCAGCCAGAGCAACTACCGTACCAATTACATTATATGGTAAATCATCGCCGGCAAATCGTGGCCAGTAGTGCTGTTCAATTGCCAGAGCTACTTCAGCATCCTCACCATCATGCAAAGCATAATATTTACCCATAGTACCTTGCAATTCTGGGAACTCACCTACCATATCTGTGAGTAAATCTGCTTTGGCCAGAGCTGCTGCCCGCTCAGCTTTAATCACATCCGCATTAAGCATGGGCGCAATAGCAGCAGATAATGCAATGATCCGCTCTACCCGTTGTGCCAGACTGCCAAGCTTATTGTGATAAACAACCTCAGCAAGTTTTGGCAAACGATTAGCCAGCGTTGTTTTCTGATCTTGTTTATAAAAGAATTCAGCATCAGATAAACGAGCACGTAAAACCCGTTCATTACCCTCAATGATATGCACAGGATTATCAGCCTGTAAATTGGATACCAACAGAAAACGGTTAATCAACTTACCCTCTGCATTCAGCAAAGGAAAATATTTCTGATTTTGCTGCATAGTCAAAATCAGACATTCCTGCGGCACCTGTAAAAATCGCTCATCAAAACCTGCTTGAATGATCACCGGCCATTCAACTAAGGCAGCAACTTCATCCAGCAGGCCATCTGCAAAAGCCACATCTGCATTTAATTGTTTTGCTGCCAGTGCTAAACCCTGTTCAATTCGAGCCTTACGCTGTGCAAAACTGGCTACAACTTTACCCTGCTCCAGTAACTGATTCGCATAATCAGCCGCTTGATTCAATACAATTTTACCTTCACTCAGAAACCGATGCCCGAGGGTCCAATTCTGACTGCTTAAACCTAATACATTTCCAGTGACAATTTCAGTACCATGCATCATCACTAAACCATGTACCGGCCGCACAAAAGTGAAAGAACTACTGCCCCAATGCATCACTTTTGGAATGGGCAGCTTTTTAATTGCCTGATTTAAAATGTCACTTAACAAAGCAGCCAATGGCAGACCAGTCTGAGTAAATTCATGTGCAAATACCAGCTGCTTACCATCATCAATCTGAATTAGCTGCTCAATTGCTACTTGATTGCTGCGAGCAAAGCCTAGCAAGGCCTTAGTAGGTTCACCATCTTTCATACCAGCAGCCACGCTAGGCCCTTTTTTTATAATATGCTGGTCGGCTTGCACATCCTTAACATCCTGCACCAACACAGCCAATCTTCTTGGTGCTGCAAAAACCTCATAGTCCACTACAGAACCCATTAAGTGGGCTTTTTCCAAGCCTTCTACCAGCCCGGCCGCCAGACTTTCACCTAATTGATTCAGTGCCTTTGGTGGTAACTCTTCCGTACGTAATTCGATTAACAAAGGAGCATTCATGTGACATATTACTTTCTTTAAATATTAGGCAGTCTGATTTTTTAATAAAGGAAAACCCAGACGTTCACGGCTATCCACATATTTTTGCGCAACCGCACGACTTAATACACGCACACGGCCGATGTATGTTGCTCTTTCAGTAACCGATATCGCACCACGGGCATCAAGCAAATTGAAAGTATGACCCGCTTTCAAAACCAATTCATAGGCCGGTAAAGCCAGACTAGCATCATCTATGGTCAGCAGACGCTTTGCCTCAGCCTCATAATCATTAAACTGTCGCAACAACCATTCAGCATTGCTGTATTCGAAATTATAAGCTGACTGCTCAACCTCATTTTGATGATAAACATCACCATACGTTATCGTATTGCCATCCAACGTTTTTGCCCAGACCAGATCATAAACATTTTCCACACCTTGTAAATACATAGCCAGACGTTCAATTCCATAGGTGATTTCACCTAAAACTGGTGCACAGTCTAATCCACCTACCTGCTGAAAATAAGTAAATTGAGTGACTTCCATACCATTAAGCCAGACCTCCCAGCCTAACCCCCAAGCACCCAAAGTAGGATTTTCCCAGTCATCTTCCACAAAACGGATATCATGCTGACGCGGATCAATGCCTAGCTCCTGCAAAGAATCCAGATATAGCTGCTGAATATTATCCGGAGCCGGCTTCAATGCAACCTGAAATTGATAATAATGCTGCAAACGATTCGGATTTTCACCATAACGCCCATCCTTGGGGCGACGTGAAGGCTGCACATAAGCAGCAAACCAAGATTCAGGTCCTAATGCCCTTAAGCATGTCGCAGGATGACTGGTTCCTGCCCCAACTTCCATATCCAATGGCTGCAATACCACGCAGCCATGTTTGGCCCAATAACTTTGTAAGGTAAAAATAATTTCTTGAAAGGTCAGCATGCCGAAAATTTCTGAATATCTGCAAAAATACTATTTTACTGTGCTTAGCGTCAGTTGAACAGCCAAGCGTTCAGCTCTTATGTGCATTTTGAATTAAAACACTCAAGTACTTTAACGTCTTTGTTGAAATAAAATTAAATCAAGATCAAACGAAGAATGACGCACATTGTTTACAGTAATTTTAGAAATCACAGCAAGGAATAGACATATAAAAAATAACACCTTATCACCGGTTAACTTGATGGCTACTACATCATAAAGAAAAACAACCGACAAAGCTTGGCTCAATACTTTAAGCTCAGACGTTTGACCATGTATAAGATGCTAAACAAGCCCGATTAAAGCCATTCACCCGTTTTTCAAACCAAGATTGAACACATTAACTTCTGGCTAAAATTAAATAAGCCATCAAAGATAAATGAATACAACAAGCTAAGCGCAATAAACGAACCGATCCGGGCGAAATCACACATATCAACACCAAACGCTTACCTGTAAGAATTACTGGCGTTGTTTGCAGTCATTTGAGAAAATACCGTGATGAATATACAAAAAAACAAAATTCGTCCCTTATCACAGACAAGAGATATGACACCGATATCATTAAAAAATATCCGTCACTGCTTGACTAAACGTATTATGGTCAGTCGTCTGAACATTTATAACGGGCTAAAAAGCCAGATTGATGCTGTTTGTATCTTTAAGCAGTAAGAGCGAACGTGATAAAACCATCAGTTATGGCATTAAACGTCTGGTTAAATTTGAAAAGTCTATTGAAGATAAATTAAGACGACAAGCTAAATGCAATAACCAAATCTATCCGGGTGAAATACTACTTGTCGACCCCAAACGTTTACCATTACTGAACAACAAAACCAAATATAAAGAGACGAGAATATTTATTCGTTGGTATTGCTGATTTTTCACGCGAGCTGTATACGGGTATTTACCAAGATAAATCCCAATTTAGCCCAGTACCGTTTCGACCAAACAAGACATCAGGCCATGCCTTTATACTGTAATTCGACCTTAAAATAGTATAGCTGCAGAGTAGAAAATTTACTGCAATAGCCCATAGAGGATTTAAACATAGAAATATAACTGACCATCAGATTGTATCTATTTTCAAAATGCCGAAACCGGTACTTTGTCGTCAACACAGCATGGGAACTGTACTTTTTTCATTGGCGAAAAACATATAAGTGGTATGGAAACCCCAGACATTAAACGACATAAAGTAATTAAAAGCTGAAAATCGTCAACTTAAACAGATATTGGCTCAGCCTAGTTTAAAATTTCAGCTTCAGAAGAAAATCATAAAAAAGCTTTAGTACCTACTTAGACACGTAAAACACGTGCAGAGCAATGACCTGTACTTAATTTACTTCATCAAATATGAGCTACTCAATTGTTTATTTAAGTCGTTGTGCTGACTACAATCAATCTAAGTTACGCATGCAGCGTGTGTTATTGCGCGAAAATAAGATCGACCAAGAAAAGCAACATTTTTGGATCGTTGGCATGAATCAAGCGGAGTATATCCTGTATATTGAATTGATTACGCTGGCATCGTATAAATTAGTTAACATTGAACCAATGAAGGTGTTTCGCGTGGCCGTAATGAAAAACACCCCACGCGTGATTCTGGTATATCACCTCCCATCAGAATTACTGATTCCCGCTGAAGCGGATAAAGACATCACCGGCCGCTTAATTCAAGTTGCGCGTGTTTTAAATATCGAGCTGACTGACCACCTAATTATCATCCCAACAAGCTACATCAGCTTTCGCACCATCAGATTGATGGAAGAACTTGAACAAAGCCTTAGATATGTACCACCTTATCAAGTGATTTAACGAATAAGCAAAGAAGAAAAGCAAATTGCCAAAGAACAACTGACGGTTAAAAAGGGCAAGTCCAAAACTTGGATAGGCTACACTAATTCATATAACTTTTTTAGGGGGTAAGGTAAACTTAACGCTAAAAAGGAAAAAATGATGAATCAACAAAAACGCGTACGACGCTATTTTAGTGCTGATTTCAAAG